>NZ_JBMDJM010000006.1:0-232933 GCF_057809195.1 Acidovorax sp. FG42
GGCCAAGAGCCTGGACCTGGAGGTGGTGGCGGAGGGGGTGGAGACGACGGGGCAGTTGTCGTTCCTGAGGCTGCACGGGTGCGAGGGCTTCCAGGGGTATCTGTTTGGAAGGCCCGGGCCGGCGGAGACTATCGATGCATTGCTGGACCCCGCAGGCTGACAGTAACGGATCCACTGGGCAGGGAGCCCGCGTGGCAAGGGCGTAGGCATGTGGTTTGACAAGCTTCTGGACCGCAAAGCGCCTGGCCTGCGTGGCTTGCTGCTGGTCGTAGTCCTCGCGCTGGTGGGTGCAGTGCTGGTGGTGCAGGGGGCGCAACACTGGCGTGCCGGCGAGCGGTCTGACGAACGCTCGCGTCTGCTGCAGCAGACGGCAGACACCTTGCAAGCACAGACCACCGGTGGCTCCATGCTGGGGGCGGTGTCTTTGATGGGGCTGAGCGAGCCGCTGCTCAAGGACATGGCGCTGGGCCGCTTGCCTCCCGATCACCCCGAAGCACTGTCCCGCCTGGCCGTGGCGCGGGGGCGCTTTCTGGTGCAGGGCGTGTATGTCATGTCGGCAGACGGCACTGTGGTGGCCCATGAGACGCCGGGCGAACGGTCCACGGGCTTGAACCTCGCGTTTCGCCCCTATTTCCAGCAGGCCATCCAGGGCGCGACCAGCGTGTATGCGGCCATTGGCAGCAACACCCAGGAGCGCGGGTTGTACTACGCGGCGCCGCTGTACGAGAGCGACACGCCTTCGAGCAACATCATCGGCGTGGTGATGTTCAAGGTGGGCTTTGAGCCGGTGGACTTGCTGCTCAAGCGCGCGGGCCTGCCCATGGTGTTGCTGTCGCCGCAGGGTGTGGCATTTGCAGCCACCCGGCCCGAATGGCAGTTTGCGGTGGCACCGCCGCTCACGCAGGCGCGCATCGACGCCATCCGGGCCACGCGCCAGTTCGGCCGCCACTTTGACAACGGCGTGGCGTCTGCGCTGCCGTTTGCAGCCGATGCGGGTGAGGTGCAGATCAATGGGGTACCCCATGCGGTCGAGCGCCGGGCCATCGACTGGCACGACCCGACCGGTGAGTGGCAACTGGTGGCGCTGGACGACATCAGCGCCTTGATGACGTCGTCACAGCGCGCCCGCATCGGGGCTGTGGCCTTTGTGCTGGTTTGCCTGCTGGGCCTGTTGCTGCTGGATTTGCTGCGCAGCCGCGCGCGGGTGGCCAGCGCGCTGGAGCGCTTCCGGGTGCTGGGGACGGCGCTGGAGAGCAGCCCCGTGTCGGTGGTGATCACCGATGGCGAGGGCCGCATCGACTGGGTCAACCCCCAGTACGAGCGCAACACTGGGTATTCGCTCGACGAGGTGCGGGGCAAAAAGCCCTCGCTGGTGGCCAGCGGGCAGACGCCCGCGCAGACCTATCAACTGATGTGGTCGGCACTGCTGTCGGGCAAATCCTGGCAAGGCCAGTTCGTCAACCGGCGCAAGGACGGGAGCATCTACCACGACGAGGCCACGCTGTCCCCCGTGTTTGACGGGCGTGGCAAGCGCATCGGAATTGTGGGTTTGCACGAGGACGTGTCCGAGCGCATCCAGGCGCAAAAGGAGCTGGAGCGCCGCGAGCGCCTGCTCAACGAACTGCTGGAGCAGCAGACCGCCATCTTTGACAACGCGCCGCCCATCGTGCTGGTGTGCGATGGGCAGTTCCGCCAGTTCAACCCGGCGTTTGTGGACCTCATGGGCGGCACGGCATCCCAGCTGCTGGGCCTAGGGGTGTCGGTGCTGTTCGGTGGTGCGGGCCATGCCGACCTGTTCACCGCCCGCGTCACGCCCGCATTGGCGTCGGGCCAGGCGCTGCGCGAGACCGCGACGCTGTACCGGCTGGATGGCACCCGGTTCGAGGCGCGCCTGGCGGGCCGCAGCCTGAAGATGGACGACTTTGGCACCGCCTCGATCTGGGTGATTGAAGACGTCAGCGAACAGCGACGCGCAGAACAAGTCATTCAGCAGGCCCAGGAGCGCCTGGAGCTGGCGCAGGAGGCGGGCAAGATCGGGGTGTTCGACCTGAACCTGGTCACCGGCGAAATCGTTTGGTCGGACAAGCTGGCGCAGATGATGGGCCTGCCGCCTGGCACCCAGCCCGACGGGCGGGACTTCTGGCTCAACTGCCTGCATCCCGAGGACCGCGACCAGGCGGGCGCCTATTTCGACAGCTGCCTGGCTGGCACCGAGGATTACCTGCGCGACTCCTGGCGCATCGTGCGCCCGGACGGTGAGGTGCGCTGGTTCCTGGAGGCTGCACGCATTTTCCGCAATGCCCAGGGCCAGCCCGTGCGGGTGGTAGGGGTCAACGTGGATATCCACGATCAGAAGCTCCTGGAGGAACAGGTGGCAGGGCAGCTGGATTTCCAGCAGGCGCTGATTGATGCCATCCCGGTGCCCCTGTTCTACAAAGGGGCAGACGGGCGGTATATCGGGGTGAACCGTGCCTACGAGCAGGCTTTCGGGGTGACGCGTGAGGCGCTCATCGGCAAGACGGTGATGGACCTGGACTACCTGCCGCAAGAGACCCGCACGCGCTTCGAGCAGGACGCGGTACAGGCCATGGAAGGCGAGCGCAAGGTGCACCGTGAGGTTGACTTGCCGTATGCCGACGGTGAGCTGCACCACACGCTGTTCTGGCTGCACGGCTTTGCGCGCCCGGATGGTACCGCGGGCGGCACCATCGGCACCTTTGTGGACATCACCGACCGCCAGCGCGCTGAACAGGAACTGCGGCGCGCCAAGGATCTGGCCGAGGAATCCACCGCGCTCAAGTCCAACTTCCTGGCCAACATGAGCCACGAGATCCGCACGCCGATGAATGCGATCATCGGCATGTCGCATCTGGCGCTCAAGTCGGGCCTGAGCCCGCGCCAGCACGACTATGTGAGCAAGATCCAGCAGGCGGGCCAGCATCTGCTGGGCGTCATCAACGACATCCTGGACTTCTCCAAGATCGAGGCGGGCAAGCTGGTGGTGGAGCGCCAGCCGTTCCTGCTGGACCGCATGCTCGAAAGCGTGTCGGACGTGGTGGGCTACAAGGCCGGAGCGAAGGGGCTGGAGCTGGTCTGCGATGTGGCCAGCGACGTGCCCCCCAACCTGGTGGGCGACGCGCTGCGCCTGGGCCAGATCCTCATCAACTATGCCAACAACGCCATCAAGTTCACGGAGTCGGGCGAAATCAGCATTGCCGTGCGTTTGCTGGAGGAGATGGGAAACCAGGTGCGCCTGCGTTTCGAGGTGCGTGACACCGGCATCGGGCTCACCGATGAGCAGATGGCGCGCCTGTTCCAGAGCTTCCAGCAGGCGGACACCTCCACCACGCGCCGCTACGGCGGCACCGGCCTGGGGCTGGCGATCTGCAAGAGCCTGGCCGAGCTGATGGGCGGCGAGGTGGGCGTGGAAAGTCGCTTTGGCAAGGGTTCCACCTTCTGGGTGTCGGTGCCGCTGGAGCGCGGCGCGCCGGCGCGGGTGCTGCTGCCACCGCCCGACCTGCGGGGCACCCGGGTGCTGGTGGTGGACGACAACCACACGGCGGCCACGGTGCTGTCCGACATGCTGCAAGCCATGGGTTTTGTGGTGGAACAGGCGCATTCGGGCCTGGAGGCGCTGGACCGGCTGCGCGAGTCCATGGCCCATCAGCAGCCGTTTGGCCTCTTGCTGCTGGACTGGCACATGCCGGGCATGGATGGCGTGGAGCTGGCCGGCCACATTCGCAGCCTGGGCATGCCCAAGGTGCCGCAGATGCTGATGGTGACGGCCTACGGGCGCGAGGACGTGATGCGGGCCGCACGTGCGCAGGGCATTGAAACCGTGCTCATCAAGCCCGTCAATGCCTCGCTGCTGTTCGACACCCTGATGCAGCCGCTGGAGGCATCGGGCTCGGAGCGACGCCGTGCGGTCACCCCCGCCCCTGCGGCCGATGAACTGCCCCTGGACATCCGGGGCGCCAGCGTGCTGCTGGTCGAGGACAACGAGCTCAACCAGATGGTGGCGATGGAGCTGCTGCTGGACGCGGGCTTCGCCGTGGACGTGGCAGAAAACGGGCAGATCGCCATCGACCACATTGAGCGCAAGCACTACGACGCCGTGCTCATGGACATGCAGATGCCCGTCATGGACGGCGAGACCGCCACGCGCCTGCTGCGCGGCAACCCGCGTTATGCGCAGTTGCCCATCATTGCGATGACGGCCAACGCCATGGAGGCGGACCGCCAGCGCTGCTTTGCGGCCGGCATGAACGACCATGTGGCCAAGCCCATCGAGCCTGCAGCCCTGTGGGCTGCGCTGGCCCGGTGGATTCGCCCCCGCGAGGGGCTGGGTGCTGCAGTACCACCCGCGCGCAGCAATGCGGCGCCAGTGGCGGCATCGGTGGCGGCGGGGGCCGCCAGTGCCACGGCCGCTGGCTGGCTACCGGTGGATGTTCCTGATCTGCCGGGCCTGGACACCAACCTGGGCCTGCAGCGTGCGTTGGGCAAGACGGGTCTGTATGCCGAGATGCTGCGCCGCTTTGTGCAAGGGCAGGCCCCGGTGCTGCCAGAGCTGCAGCGCGCCCTCGCGGTGCATGACGTGGCGCTGGCCGAGCGCCTGGCCCACACGCTGCGGTCGGTGGCCGCCAACATTGGCGCGCAGGCCGTGTCGGACCGCGCGCAGGCGCTGGAGCACTCGCTGCGCTTTCGCCATGGCAACGAGGCCATCGTGCCGTTGCTGGCGGAGCTGCGCGCTGCGCTACAGCCGCTGCTGCAGGGGCTACAGGACTGGGTGCTGCAAGCGGTGCAGGGGCAAGCGGCACCGGAGCACGGTGTGTCGCCATCTGCAGGCGTATCTGGGCCGGGCATGACGCCCGCCGAGGCCGAACACCATTTGCGCCACTTGCTGGAGCAGGACGACCCTGCAGCCACCGAGTTTTTCCAACACAATGGCGTGTTGCTCAAGGCGGCCCTGGGGAGCGCTTTCCAGGCTGTTGAAAAGCACACCCTGAACTTTGATTTCGAGCAGGCACTGGAGGCCATGGCTGCGGTGCCTGGCTCCGAATCCACCGCCCTCGAATCCCCCTGAACGGCACTCACGCAGGACATTTGCATGGACAACGCGCCTTTTGCCTCCAGCCCGGCGACCTTGGTAGATAAGCCGATTGCCACCGTGCTCGTGGTGGACGACACGCCCGAAAACCTCACCCTCATGGGCAGCCTGCTGCGCGAGCACTACCTGGTCAAGGTGGCGAACCATGGCGAGAAGGCGCTCAAGATTGCCCAGTCGGCCACGCCGCCCGACCTGATCCTGCTGGACATCATGATGCCCGAGGTGGATGGCTACGAGGTCTGCCGCCGCCTGAAGGAGGCACCCGCCACGCGCGACATCCCGGTGATCTTCCTCACGGCGCGCTCCGACACCGACGACGAGCGCATGGGACTGGCGCTGGGCGCGGTGGACTACATCACCAAACCCATCAGCCCGCCCATCCTGCTGGCCCGCGTCAACACGCACCTGGCGCTCAAGGCCACGGCCGACTTCCTGCGCGACAAAAGCGCTTATCTGGAGCGCGAGGTCGCCATGCGCACGCTGGAGGTGCAGGCCATCCAGGACGTGACCATCATGGCCATGACCTCTCTGGCCGAGACGCGTGACAACGAAACCGGCAACCACATCCGCCGCACCCAGCTGTATGTGAAGACGCTGGCCGAGCGCCTGCGCCACCACCCGCGTTTTGAGCATCTGCTCAACGACCGCATGATCGAGCTGCTCTACAAGTCGGCCCCGTTGCACGACATCGGCAAGATCGGCATCCCCGACAGCATCCTGCTCAAGCCCGGCAAGCTCACGGTGGAAGAATTTGAGGTGATGAAGACCCACACCACGCTGGGCCGCGACGCGATCGAAGAAGCCGAGCGGCGCCTGGGCATGCGTGTGGCGTTTTTGAGCGTGTCCAAGGAGATCGCCTACAGCCACCAGGAAAAGTGGGACGGCTCCGGCTATCCACAGGGCTTGGCGGGCGATGCCATCCCGGTGTCGGCCCGCCTGATGGCCGTGGCCGACGTGTACGACGCGCTCATTAGCAAGCGCGTGTACAAGCCCGCGTTTTCGCACGACCAGGCCTGCAGCACCATCGTGCGGGGCAAGGGCACCCACTTCGACCCTGACATGGTGGATGCGTTTGTGGACATTGCGGAAGACTTCCGCAGCATTGCGCAGAAATATCCAGACCCGGTGTAGGGTTCATCCCCCTGAGTCGCTTCGCGCCTTCCCCCTTCTCTCGAATGGCTGCGCCCTTCGGGAAGGGGGACGCAGCCAGCGCGGCGGGGCGGCCCTTGCGCGGCTGCGCTGGTGTAGGTTGCGCCCACTGCGCGGTCCAGCTACCAGACCTCACCAGGGGGCATCGTGCGTCGGCTTTGCCGCAGGGCGCGGTGGGTGGATTTAGAACGGCGCGTCTTCGCCCTTGGCGGTGTCGGCCTGGGGAGCCCCCGATTCGGCTGCATCTGCAGCGCCTTCTGCCTCTGGCGTGTTGTTGGCTTCGGGCGCGTCGGCAGTCGCCGCCTGGCGCACAGCCGCCTTGTCGCCAGCGCTCGCAAACTTGCTGTACTTGCCCAGGATGGGCACCAGCTGGCCGTACACGCGGGGGTTGCCTGCCAGACACTCGCGCTGTTCCAGGAAGTCGGCTTCGCCCGTGAAGTTGCCCACCAGGCCGCCGGCCTCGGTCACCAGCAGCGAGCCCGCTGCCACGTCCCAGATCGACAGACCGGTTTCAAAGAAACCGTCGGTGAAGCCGGCAGCCACGTAGGCCAGGTCCAGCGCAGCGGCGCCGGGGCGGCGCAGGCCGGCGGTGCGTTGCATCACGTCGGCCATCATGTTCAGGTAGCTCTTGAAGTTGTCGCCCGGGCGGAAGGGGAAGCCGGTGGAGATCAGGCAGTCCTTGAGCTGGGTGCGCTTGCTCACGCGGATGCGGCGCTCGTTCAGGAAGGCGCCACGGCCCTTGGTGGCGGTGAACAGGTCGTTGCGGGTAGGGTCGTACACCACAGCTTGCTCGATCTTGCCTTTGACGGCCAGCGCAATGCTGATGCAGTACACGGGGAAACCGTGGATGAAATTGGTAGTGCCGTCCAGCGGGTCGATGATCCAGACGAACTCCGAATCCCTGGCGCCGTATTCCTTGCCCGACTCTTCAGCCAGGATGCCGTGGCCGGGGTATGCCGTCAGCAGCGTCTCGATGATGATCTTTTCGGAGGCGTGGTCCACCTCGGTCACAAAGTCATTGATCTGCTTTTGCGAGATCCGCACCGATTCCACGTCCAGGGCCGCGCGGTTGATGATGGCGCCGGCGGCGCGTGCAGCCTTGATGGCCACGTTGAGCATGGGGTGCAGAGTAGACGACATAAATTGTGGTGGTTGGCAGCGCACGGCCAGGGTGGCGCGGGCGTCTGCGTACAGGATGAGCGGGGAGGTCCGACCCGTCCCGGCGATGCGGGCGGCGACAATAGAGGGCGGGATTTTACCCGCAGAGCCCTTTTTTGCCTAACCGGCCGCTTTCTCCCTCTCGCCCCGCCCGTCCATGAAGACCCGTTTTGTTCTGATCAACACCAGCCACGCCGGCAATGTGGGCGCCGCCGCCCGTGCCATGAAAACCATGGGGTTTGACGACCTGGTGCTGGTCGCTCCACGCTGGGCCAACGTGCTGCGGCGCGAGGAAACCATCCAGCGCGCCAGCGGCGCCCTCGATGTGCTGAACAACGCACGCATCGTCGCCACGCTGGACGAGGCCCTAGACGGTGTGAGCCACTTGTGCGCCACGGCCATGACGCCCCGCGACTTCGGCCCGCCGACGGCCGCGCCACGTGCCCACTTTGAAATGCTATTAAAAAGTGAGCTGCTCAGGCATGAAGCACTATCGCAAGAGGCCCAAAACCCTTCAAATCCATCCGGCGACACGCCTGCAGACCCGTGCGCGGCCCCGCAAGCCGGCGTGGCCTTTCTCTTCGGCTCCGAGCGGTTTGGCATGACCAACGAAGACGTGTACCGCTGCCATGTAGCGCTGTCGATTCCCACCAACCCCGGCTTTGGCTCGCTCAACCTAGGGGCCGCTATCCAGGTGATCGCCTATGAATGGCGCCAGGCATTGGGCGGATTTGCGGTGCAGGACGCGACCCCGCCGCGCACGCTGGCCGATGCGGCGCAGGTGGCGGGCATGCTGAGCCACTGGGAGCAGGCGCTCACCTCCATCGGCTTTCTGGACCCGGCCGCGCCCAAGAAGCTCATGCCCCGCCTTAACCAGCTTTTCAACCGCGCGCAGCTCAGCCCTGAGGAAATCCACATCTTGAGAGGTGTCGCCAAAGCCATGATCGAGACGGCGCAGGCGAAACGATAGACTGTGTAACCCATTTACAAATAACCATAACAACCAATGCTCGCCCGCCTGCGCTCCGATATCCAGTGCATCCTCGACCGCGATCCTGCCGCGCGCAGCACGTGGGAGGTGATCACCTGTTATCCGGGCCTGCACGCTATCTGGCTGCACCGCCCGGCCCACTGGTGCTGGCACCACGGACTCAAATGGCTGGGGCGTTTCATCTCGCACTTTGCGCGCTGGTTCACCGGTATTGAGATCCATCCCGGCGCCAAGATCGGCGAGCGCGTGTTCTTTGACCATGCCATGGGCGTGGTGGTGGGCGAGACCGCCGAGATCGGCGACGGCTGCACCATCTACCAGGGCGTGACCTTGGGTGGTACCTCGCTCTACAAGGGCACCAAGCGCCACCCTACGCTGGGCAAGGACGTGGTGGTGAGCGCGGGCGCCAAGGTGTTGGGCGGCTTTGAGGTGGGTGATGGTGCCAAGATCGGCTCCAACGCCGTGGTCATCAAGCCGGTGCCTGCTGGCGCCACGGCGGTGGGCATCCCGGCGCGCATCATCCCGTCGAAAGAGGGGCAGAGTGCCGACGTGACCGAATCCCAGCCGGCGCGCAAGTTCACCGCCTATGGCATCACGCAGGAAGACGACCCGCTCTCGCAGGCCATGCGCGGCTTGATCGACAACGCCTCATCGCAAGAGCATCAGATTGCGCTTTTGTGGCAGGCCATCGAAAAACTCTCGGCCGCCAACCAGCAGGCCAAGGACTGCGTGCCTTGCGACGCGGCGATCAAGGAACAGTTTGAGGCGGGCAAGCTCAACGAGCTGGTGGGCAAGTAGGCCTGCAGCGAGTTGGGTGCTGGGCCGCCGCGACACCTGCGGCTATCGCTTCTCGTAGAAGGCGATCAGCGGCGGATCAAAAGCGGCATGGTCGAGTTGCCATAGTCCCAGAGGGCCCCGCAGAAAAGGTATCTGGTAGTCACTGCCTGGGGGAAACTGATCCCAGTACTCCCGTGCGCGCGGGAAGTACATGCGGGGCAGGCCCAGGGACGGGTCGACCGGTTCCAGCCGCGTGGCGGAAGTCACGCGGTAGGTATAGGCCTGCGTCGGTCCGTCTGCAAGCCATTGGTCCATGCGCTTGGCGGCGGGCAGTGCAGCGCCCAGCGCCGCGAGGGCGACGAAGGTGCCCACCACCATGGATTCCCGGGCGGGGACTCCCCCGCGGTTCATGAAGAGGTAGCACGACAGCAGCAGAAAGCCGGCCCCAGCAGCTGCGCCCAGTGGTAGCAGGGGGCTTACCAGCATGTTCAGCAACTGCGCATCGGTCAGTTCGAAGCGGCTGATGACGAAGGTGTCGATCAGGCTGAAAAGGAAAAGCGCGAAGAACGCGGCCACCATGCTGATGCTGCGGGGGTTCTTCTCCAGGGCAAAGTCCGTGGTCTGTTGCTCGTCGAGTGCGTAGTCCGGGAAGGCGCTGCGAAAGATGTCTGACAGCGCCTCGCGCGAAGGCAGCGCGTACATGCCGGTATCCGCACAAAACAACAGCGCCCCGCGCGGGGTGTTCAGCTCTGCCCAATACAGGTTGCCCGCGCGCAGGTGCCGGTTACCAAGCCATTGCACGCTGGCGCTGGCCTTGTCGATAGACGATTCGAATGGGCGGTGGCCCTTCAGCCAGAAACCTTTGATGCGCAGTGTCTCGCCGTCGTCAATCAGCACACCCTTAGCTTCAAACGGCATGATGCGCAGCCAGCTCTGATAGAAACCAGGCCGTGCCAGATTGATGCGCCAGTAGTGCTGCCCCTTCAGGCCTTGCACCAGCGCATCCTGCCGCTGTTTCATGCTGCGATTGCGCCAGTACAGGTAGCCAAGCAGCACCAGCAGCGGCAGATGGACAAGCCAGAGGTATTTCATAGCAGGTCCGCACTGCTACCGATGCGTACTGAGAAAGCGTATAGCGCCACAGTGTCGGGCTGTCCGGCGATCAGTTGGATGTGCGCGGTGCGCGAATCGCCGTCTTGGGCCGGAACGCCTTGCACACCTCATCGCGCGTTTCCAGGTAGGGCCCGCCGATCAGGTCGATGCAGTAGGGCACTGCAGCAAAGATGCCGGGCACTATCTGCTTGCCGTCGGCATCCTTCAGCCCCTCCAGCGTCTCGGCAATCGCCTTGGGCTGGCCGGGCAGATTGATGATGAGGCTGTTTCCCCGGATCACTGCCACCTGGCGCGAGAGGATGGCCGTGGGCACAAACTTCAGGCTGATCTGGCGCATCTGCTCACCAAAGCCCGGCATCTCCTTGTGCGCCACGGCCAGCGTGGCCTCGGGCGTCACGTCGCGCAGCGCGGGGCCGGTGCCGCCGGTGGTCAGCACCAAGCTGCAGCCAGCGTCCACCAGCTCGATCAGCGTGGCGCTGATGCCGGACTGTTCATCGGGGATCAGACGCGGTTCGAAGGTGATGGGGTTGTGCAGCGCACGCGTGAGCCAGTCCTGCAGTGCGGGCAGGCCCTTGTCTTCATAAACGCCAGTGCTGGCGCGGTCGCTGATGGAGACGATGCCGATCTTGACGGCGTCGTGGACGGCTTCACTCATCGTCGTTGTCCTCGTTGGTGTCGCTGGCATCTGCCGTGCCGGTGCCGCCCAGGTGCTCGCGCACCAGCTGGAACAGCTCGCGGTACGCACGGCCCTTGCGGGGCGCCAGGCCTTGCGAGACCTGGACATTGGCCTCTTTGCCTGCGGGCTGTGCGTCCTTGCGCGCCTGGCGGATCAGCGCGCGCAGCTGCTGGGTGTCGGTGGTGGGATGCTCGGCCATCCAGGCGGCCAGCGTGTCGTCATCGGCGATCAGGCGGTCGCGCCATTGTTCGGCCAGGTGCAGCTGCAGCTTTTCGGTGGCAGAGCCCTTGTGCTGCTCTTCCAGGGCCTGGCGGGCGGCCTGCACCAGCTCGGGTTCGAGCTTGCGCATGAGCTTGCCCACGTACTGCATCTGGCGGCGCTTGCCTTCAAAGTTGGTGATGCGCTTGGCCTCGGCCAGCGCCTCCACCAGCTTGTCGGGCAGGCCCACGGCGTCGAACAGGTCGGCGCGCAGGGTCAGCAACTCCTTGCCCAGGTCCTGCAGTTCATCGCTCTCGCGCTTGAGATCGGTGCGGCTGGCATCGGGCGTGCCTTTGAGTTCGGCCTTGAGCTGGATGTCCAGTTCGCTGCCTTCGGCAACGAACTGGCCTCGCACAAAGTAGCCTTTTTTGGGTTTGCGTGACATGGGTGGTGGGGGCAAAAAACGAGTGGAGCCAAGAGCCTGTTCACGATCTCGCAGGGGTCGCGTTGGAACGCAATCGGGATGAGTGGAAGCTTCGGGTGCGCTGCGTGGGCTAATGCCCATGCAAGCAGCCGGGGCGTTCAATCGCCCGATTTCGCTCCAACCCTTCGGGCAGTGGTCTTTGCGGGCGGTCTGCTGCGTTGCGGCGTTTGCCAATAGCCGAGCTATTGGCTGCACACCGCGCTTTGCATCCCATCCCGCAAAGACCGCTGCGCGACCCCTGGGAGATCGTTAACAGGCTCTCAACGCGCCACAGTGGCAAGTATCATAGCTGCCGCTATGAACAAACCCTCGAATCGCGCCCCGCGCACCCCTGGCGCGCTGGCCGCCGCGCCCGCAGCCGCCTCCTCTCGCACCCCTGACAGCGGCTTCAGCTACAGCCGCCCGTTTTTTGAAGAGCTGGTGGACCGCGCCCTGGCGCATGCCAAAAAGCTGGGCGCGACCGACGCGGGCGCTGAGGCGTCCGAAGGCTGCGGCCTGTCGGTCAGCGTGCGCAAGGGCGAGCTGGAGAATGTGGAGCGCAACCGCGACAAGTCGCTGGGCGTGACGGTCTACATCGGCCACCGCCGGGGCAATGCCAGCACGTCAGACTTTTCTACCAAGGCGATCGAGCAGACCGTGCAGGCGGCCTACGACATCGCCCGCTTCACGGCGGAAGACCCCGTAGCCGGACTGCCCGATGCCGACGACATCGCGCCCGCCGACACGCACCGCGACTTGCAACTCTTCCACCCCTGGGCCATCACCAGCGAAGAGGCTGCAGAGATGGCCAAGGCCTGCGAAGCCGCCGCATTCAAGACGCACCGCCGCATCACCAACAGCGAAGGCGCGGGCGTGTCGGCCCAGCAAAGCCATTTCTTCAGCGCCCACACACGCGGCTTTCGCGGCGGCTATGCCAGTTCGCGCCACAGCTTCTCGGTGGCTCCCATCGCCTCGCTGCCCGGCAAGAACGGCGAGATGCAGCGCGACGCCTGGTACAGCTCCATGCGCAATGCGGCCGACCTGGCATCGCCCGAGGCCGTGGGCCGCTACGCAGCGCAGCGTGCCCTGAGCCGCCTGGGCAGCCGCAAGATCCCCACTACGCAGTGCCCTGTGCTGTTTGAATCGACGCTGGCCGCAGGCCTGCTGGGCGGTTTTGTGCAGGCCATCAGTGGCGGCTCGCTGTACCGCAAGAGCAGTTTCTTGCTCGACTCGCTGGGCAAGATGGTCTTCCCCAAGCACATCGACATCCTCGAAGACCCGTTCATCCTGGGCGGCAAGGGCAGCTCGCCGTTTGACGAAGAAGGGGTGCGTGTGGCGCCGCGCAAGGTGGTGCAGGGTGGCCGTGTGCAGGGCTATTTCCTCAGCAGCTACTCGGCCCGCAAGCTGGGCATGAAGACCACGGGCAACGCCGGTGGCTCGCACAACCTGGTGATGACCTCGCGCCTCACGCAGGCCAGCGACAACCTCGACGCCATGCTGCAAAAGCTGGGCACCGGCCTGTTTGTGGTGGAGCTGATGGGCCAGGGTGTGAACTACGTGACGGGCGACTACTCGCGCGGCGCGAGCGGCTTCTGGGTGGAGAACGGCAAGATCGCCTTCCCCGTGCACGAGATCACCATCGCGGGCAACCTGAAAGACATGCTCAAGGGCATCGAGGCCGTGGGCGCGGATGCCTACAACTATGGCGCCAAGACGGTGGGCTCCATCCTGGTCAATCGCATGAAGGTGGCGGGTAGCTGATCTTTATGGCTGCCGCAGGCGGATGCTGCAAGTTGCTGATGTGAGGCAAGTTTCGGCAGCTTTCCTGCCCCCCAGGCCCTCGTGACTGCGAGGGCCTTTTTTCATGGAGGTCTGCGTCAGCTGGCACTGCGGGGCTTGGCCGCCCAGGTGTCTTTCTTGCCGCGCATGCCCGCGGGCAGAGCGAGGCCCACGCGGTGCCGGGACATCGCGTCCCGGGGCGCAAGATGGGCCAGCATCAGCGCCGCTGCATCGGCATAGGGCACGATCATCTGCGGCACCTTCGACGCAAACAGCAGCAGCAACAGCGGGCTGGGGAGCTTGCCTGCAAAGGACGGCACAGCGACCGGCAACTGGTCCGCTGCAATGCGCAGCCGGTCGATGCCGAGCGCGGCTTGGTCCAACATCGGCCCGGGGCACAGCAGCCGCCAGTCAATGGGGGAGCTGTTCAGGCGCTCAAAGTTCTTCCGGTGCGGCCAATAGGTGTCGCGCACCTTGGGCAGTTCAACCCCCCGGCGGCCTGTCTGGCCGATGTCGAGCACGGCGGCGCCCGCCATGAACCAGCAGATCGGACGCTCGGAAGGCGCAAGGGATTCCACACTGGAAACAACGCGGTCCACAAGCTCGACAAATGCGCGGCCTTCTGTGACCAGCCCCGCGCAGTTGATCAGTGCCTCGTGGCCCCGAACCAAGTCGGCCAAAGCGCCGATGGCTACCGTGCCCAGGTCCACAGGGTGCACCGTGATGCGTGACCGCATGTCCTGGGGCAGCTTGGCGGGGTTGCGCACGATGACCGATACCTGGTGGCCGGCTGCCACAGCCTGCTGCAGCACGTGGCGGCCGAGGGAGCCCGTGGCTCCCAGGATGAGAAGACGCTTCATGGTCGATGGTTCGCGAAGAGATGAATGATGTGGACTGCCGACGGCCGGGCGGCCATCGACGGGCGATGCCGCGATGATTCCATGCCCTTGCCTCGGCAGCACCCGCAGCGGGTGAGGCCCATCGCGAAGACGGTGACTTTGTTCACGGTGCTTGTGTTCACCTGTGGTGCCTCGCCAGTCTTGCCTGCCTCTGTACCGGCGGTGCAGGAGTGCCGCCAGACAGGCGATATGCTGCACCCACCATGCCTTCCGTGCCCCCGAAGCCCCCAACCAAAGGCGAAGCCGCCCACCCGATTGCGCCCCAGGACCCGGCGCTTTTGCGCCGCCTGTTGCGCGCCAAGGACCACATGGACGCTGCGTCGCACGAGGCCTGGCCGGTCCAGCGGCTGGCGGAGGTGAGCGGCGTCTCGGAGGCGCACTTCGCCCGGTCCTTCCGGCAGGCCTTTGGCATCCCGCCCCACCGCTACCTGCTGACACGCCGCATCGAGCAAGCCACCACGCTGCTGCGCGACACGGACCTGCCCATCACCGAGATCGCGTTTGCCACCGGCTGGGAGAGCCTGGGCACTTTTGGGCGCACCTTCCGTGACATCACGGGGCACAGTCCTAGTGTGGTGCGCCAGCAGGCCCAGGCCACTGTGGAGCCACTGGACAAGGTGCCCGCCTGCGTTTTGAAGGCTGCACAACGTCCCGACCTCACCACCGCAGTTTCGGAGAAGCGCCGCCGCCAGGCCGCAGGTACAAAGCCGACATCAGCAACAAACCAGGAGATCTGATGACGGCGAACCAAGGCATTGGTGTGGTGGGCGTGTATGTGGACGATCAGGACGAAGCGCTCGCGTTTTACGTGGGCAAGCTCGGGTTTCGCGTGCACACGGACGTGCGCAACGGGCCCTACCGCTGGCTGACGGTGCAGCACCCTGACCAGCCGGGCTTCCAGCTCGGCCTGTTCAGGCCCGGCCCACCGATCCATGATGAAGCCACAGCGCAAACTTTGCGCGCGATGGTGGCCAAAGGTGCCATGCCTGCGCTGGTGCTCCATGTGGCGGACTGCCGCGCGGACTATGCCCGACTGCGGGACTTGGGTGTGGAGTTCACACAGGAGCCCGTGGACCGGTACGGCAACGTGGACGCAGGCTTTCGGGACCCGGCGGGCAACAGCTGGAAGATGATCCAGCTGGCGGCTGGAGGTGCGCAATGAGCGCCGGTGCGGGAATTCGGCGGTTTCATCGCTGGGTGTCGATGGCGTTCACGCCAGGGCGTGCCACCCTTCAATTCCCCCGCGCGCTGGCCGCGCAATACGGATGGATGCGCGAAGGGGGGCGCAGCCAATAGCTGGCTATTGGCAAGCCACCTGACAAAGCAGACGCCGCATTGCGCAGCCAGCCCGAAGGGAAAGCCATCCAGGCCGCGCATTGCGTCGTTGTCCTTCGCTTGTGTAGCGGGGCTACACGGCACTCAGGGCGCCTAGCACTGCACGGCCTGGATGGCTTTCGCGTGGGGGAATTGGAGGGTGACACGCCCTGGCCGTCATCGCCAATTTTGTGGTCCGTGCTCAGAGGGGAGGCCACCCGCTGGACTGGGTGACCTATGCGCCCCTGCCGCCGCTGGCGCTGCTGTTGTTGACGGGGCTGTACCTGTTCGTGCAGCCCTACCTGCAGCGGCTTGCTGCCGGGTCTTCTGCCCGGCCTGCCCAGGGCGCCCAGGGCTTGCCGCCCGCGTGACGGCGCGCGGTGTGCTCCGCCATCACTCTGCGAGGCCCGCAAATTCCGCCAGCAACTCCAGCACGCCCTCCACCGCCGGGGAGGGCGGCGGCTGGTGGCGGTGCGCCACGGCCATGGGGCGCATCAGCGGCGGCTGCAGGGGGCGGATCTGCACACCGGGCGTGCCCTGCAGGTCTTCCACCTCTTCCATGGGCAGCAAGGCGGCACACTGGCTGGCCACGGCCAGGCTTTTGAGGGCGCCGGGGTAGCTCAGCGCCAGAAATGGGCGCGGGTGATGCCCCGCTTGGCCAAACCAGTTGGCGATCAGCCCGTGCATCTGCGTGGCGGGCGCAAAGGATGCCCAGCGGCGGCTGGCCAGCCAGTCGGGGCCGATACGGTCGGGTGCCTCCCACGCGGCGGGCAGCAGGGCCACCATGGGGTCGTTGCGCCAGGGTGTTTGCTTGACTTCGGCCAGCGGGGGCTGGGGGCTGGCGACGATGGCAATGTCCAGCGTGCCCGCCTTGAGGCGCTGCATCGACTCGGCCGAGCCCACGGCCTCCAGGCGGATTTCCACACCGGGGCTGCGCGTCGCCAGTGCCTCCAGCATGCGCGGCAGCAGCCGGGTGCTGACGCCCGCCGACACGCCCACCCGCACCATGCCTTCGCGGCCGGATGCGTGGCGCCGCACGCGCTCCACCAGGTCGTCGCTGGCCAGCAGCAGCTGGCGGCCTTCGCGCACCAACACCTCGCCGGCGGGGGTGAGGTCAGCCTGCCGCCGCCCGCGCACCACCAGCTCGGCGCCCAGGCGCGATTCCAGTTCCTTGATGTGCATGCTCACGGTGGGCGGCGCCAGGTGCAGCGCCTGCGCGGCGGCGGCAAAAGTACCCAGGTCGGCGATGGCGATCAGGGTCTGCAGCTGGTCGAGGTTGAGGTTACGCATCAGGATTCGTGAAGTGAATCGTTATTGAATTCAACTTTACAGATGGTAAGCCCGGCGAGAGCATTGCGGGGCCATGAAACACCCGCATTCCTCCACCACCGCCGTCAGAGCCATTTCTAATCCCCACTTGGTGGGTCGCCAGCGACCCGCGCGATCGGTTGCCGTGGTCGTTGTTCTGCGTGCCCTGCGTGCAGCCATGGCGGGTGCGCGCAACGCCAGAGACCGTTTGGCGGCTGCTGCGGCGCGTGCCGAGCAGCGCGTCACCGAGCAGTTCAAGGTACCTCCAGGGGGAGGGTGAGAGCCATTTTTGAATGAAATGAGCGTATAGCGCAGGTATTTCATGCGCTGGTAGCTATCAATTCAGGAGTGATTGGCCGCCAGGCGTCATTCGGTCTGTGCACTCACTCTCGCCGCGATGGCCTCACCCACCTGCGTCGTGCTCGCCGTGCCGCCCAGATCGGGCGTGCGTGGCCCGCTCTTGATCGTCTCTTCAATGGCGCTCACGATCGCATCGTGCGCCTGCCGACCTGCGCCCTGGCCGTGGGTGAGGAAGTCCAGCATCAGCGCGCCCGACCAGATCATCGCAATCGGATTGGCGATGTTTTTGCCGTAAATGTCCGGCGCTGAGCCGTGCACGGGCTCGAACAGGCTGGGGAAGTGGCGCTCGGGGTTGAGGTTGGCCGAGGGGGCCAGGCCAATGGTGCCGGTGGTGGCGGGGCCCAGGTCGCTCAGGATGTCGCCGAACAGGTTGGTGGCAGCCACCACGTCGAAGCGGCCGGGCTGCAGCACAAAGCGGGCGGTAAGGATGTCGATGTGCTGCTTGTCCAGCGTGATCTCGGGGTAGTCCTTGGCAACCTCATCGGCACGCTTATCCCACCAGGGCATGCTGATGGCGATGCCGTTGCTTTTGGTGGCCAGGGTCACGTGTTTCTTGGCGCGGCTTTGGGCCAGGTCGAAGGCGAACTTCAAGAGGCGGTTGGCACCGTGGCGGGAGTAGACCGACTCCTGGATCACGATCTCGCGGTCGGTGCCCTCGTACATCACGCCACCCAGCGAGGTGTATTCGCCCTCGGTGTTCTCGCGCACCACGTAGTAGTCGATGTCGCCGGGCTTTCGGCCCGCCAGCGGGCAGGGCACGCCCTCGAACAAGCGCACCGGGCGCAGGTTGATGTACTGGTCGAACTCGCGGCGGAACTTGAGCAGCGAACCCCAGAGGGACACATGGTCGGGCACGGTGGCGGGCCAGCCGACGGCGCCGAAGAAGATGGCGTCCATGCCCGACAGCTGTGCTTTCCAGTCGTCGGGCATCATTTTTCCGTGGGTTGCGTAGTAGTCGCAGCTGGCCCATTCGAAGGTAGTGGTTTCGAGGGCGATGCCAAAGCGTTTGGCAGCGGCCAACACCACGCGCAGGCCTTCGGGCATCACCTCCTTGCCAATGCCGTCTCCGGCGATGAGGGCGATGCGGTAGGTTTTGGCGGGGGCGGAAGAGGTCATCAAGTGGTCCTTGCAATGGCGTCGGGGATGCGGCTGCAGGGCGCAGCCAGCGGTATGGCGTGCATTGTTCCCAGGGCTGCCGATAACTACAATCTGCCAACCGTGGCTTCATCATTCACATTTCGTGCATAAAAATCCTGCAGCGGAAGACCTGCGCGTGTTCACGGCCGTGGTGCGCAAGGCCAGCTTTGGCGGCGCTGCCACCGAGCTGGGTACTTCACCCGCCTACGTCAGCAAGCGCATTCGCCTGCTGGAGCAGGACCTGCAGGTCAAGCTGCTGCACCGAACCACCCGCCGCGTGGCGGTGACGGAAGAGGGCGAGCGCGTCTTTCACTGGGCGCAGCGCATCCTGGATGACATGGAGCAGCTGATGCAGGAGGTGGCGGTGACGCGCAGCGAGCCGCGCGGGCTGCTGCGGGTGAGCAGCAGCTTCGGCTTTGGCCGCCAGATCGTGGCGCCCGCGCTGTCACGGCTGGTGGAACAGCACCCGGGTCTGCAGGTACGGCTGGAGGTGTTCGACCGGCTGGTGGATGTGGCGGGTGAAGGGTTTGACCTGGATGTGCGCGTGGGCGACGAGATTGCGCCGCACCTCATCGCCCGCCGCCTGGCCGACAACCACCGCGTGTTGTGCGCGGCGCCCGCCTACCTGCAGCGCAAGGGTGCGCCGCGCATGGTGGCCGATCTGGCCGCGCACGACTGCCTGGTGATCAAGGAGCGCGACCACCCCTTTGGCGTGTGGCGCCTGCGCAGCGGCGCACAGGAAGAATCGGTCAAGGTGCGCGGCCCGCTGTCAGCCAACAACGGCGAGATGGCCGTGCAGTGGGCGGTGGATGGGCGGGGCATTGTGCTGCGCTCGCTGTGGGACGTGGGCGCGCACCTGCAGGCGGGGCGCCTGGTGCAGGTGCTGCCGCAGTGGCAGCAGGAGGCGAATGTGTGGGCCGTCTACCCCACGCGGCTGGAGCGCTCGGCCAAGGTGCGGGTGTGCGTGGAGTTTCTGCAGGCGCATTTCCGCGCCGGGTGGGCGGTGCGGGGCGCAGAGACCGGAGCGGGCAAAAACGCCCCGGTTTGAAGCAAAAATAGCTGCTAGCGCAAGTCATGCAAGCGCTAGCAGCTATCAAAAAGATACTGGTCGTGCCGTCGACTCGACCGCAGGGGCGATCAGCCCGCCAGCGCTGCCTTTACCGCGGCCGACACCTGGCCCATGTCGGCCTTGCCCGCCAGGCGGGTCTTGACCACGCCCATCACCTTGCCCATGTCGCCGGGGCCCGAGGCACCCACTTCGGCCACGATGGCCTTCACGGCGGCCAGCGTTTCTTCGGCCGACATGCGCTCGGGCAGGTAGGCCTGCAGCACGGCCATCTCGGCCTTTTCCTTGTCGGCCAGGTCTTGGCGGCCAGCGCCTTCAAAGGCGGTGATGGAGTCCTTGCGCTGCTTGATCAGCTTGTCCACGATGGCGACCACGGCTGCGTCGTCCAGCACAACGCGCTCGTCCACTTCCTTTTGCTTCATCGCGGCCTGCAGCAGGCGGATGGTGCCCAGGCGCTCGCTGTCCTTGGCGCGCATGGCGGTCTTCATGTCTTCGGTGATCTGGTCCTTGAGGCTCATGGCGACTTCCTTTTTTGGTTTCAGACAGGGATGGAGGGTTTGCACAAAGCTCCTCTGGCTAGGCGCAGCGCCGCAGACAGTAGTCTTGCTACGGCAAGGCGCTACAACGACGCCAGAGGGGCTTTGTGCAGACCCGAAAAAACAAAAACCCGCGCTTGGCGTCCCTAGCGCGGGTTTGTCGGCACTCCGTATCAGGACGGTGCCAAAGCGGTACTTAGTACAGCTTCTTGGGCAGTTGCATGCTGCGAACGCGCTTGTAGTGACGCTTCACGGCAGCAGCCTTCTTGCGCTTGCGCTCGGCGGTGGGCTTTTCGTAGAACTCACGGGCGCGCAGGTCGGTCAGCAGGCCGAGCTTTTCAATGGTGCGCTTGAAGCGGCGCAGGGCAACGTCAAAGGGTTCGTTTTCTTTTACGCGGATCGTAGTCATTAGCTAATGTTTTCCAAATGGTGCCTGCAGAGGGGCTTGGGGAGATCGGGCCTCAAGTCCGTACAAAGCGGTTTCCCCGTCTGTAACTAGTATTTGGCCGACGGGGCATTGCCAGCAAAGCCGGAGATTATAGCCTTTATCCACGCCCATGGCGCAAGGGGTGGGCGTCTGCCTGTGGGCAGGGCGCTGGGCGGGCTGCTGTCGGACGGACTGCACCGCAATGGCGCGGAAGTTGCTTCATGTTGTAACACTCCTATTCACCGGTGGGGAGCCCTGGCCATCCGCCCGGGCGGCCCCGCCGCAGACACCATGGCATTCATGCACCGCGTATCGGGTTGGCTGGGCCGGCTCAGTGTGGGCCGCAAGCTCATGCTCATCTATCTGCTGGACCTGACGGCGGTGATCTACGTCTCCAGCATCCTGATCCACGAAAAGTACCTGGCGATCGACTTCACGCGCAAGGAAGTGGTGGGCACGACCTATGCAGCGGTGGTGCGCGACGGGCTGATGGGGCAGTTTCTGGACGCGTCGCAGCAACCGCCGCTGGTGGCCGACGTGCTCACCCGGCTGGAGGCCGTGCGCGCAGCCCACGACGAGCAGCTGCGCACCGCCGATGTCGCCCAGCGGTTTGGCGTGGCGCTGCAGCAGCTGGCGGGGCCGCCCCCGGGGGGCTCGCCCACCGTCGATCCGCAGACGCTCACCCGCCAGCGCAGCCAGTTGCTGCGCGAGGGCCGCGAGCTGCTCACCACCGTGGGCAACCAGTCCAACCTCATCCTGGACCCGGACCTGGACAGCTACTACGTGATGTCGCTGGTGGTGTTGCGGTTTCCCGAGTTGCTGCAGGCGGTGCATGACACCGTCAGCTTCCTGAACGCGGCGCCATCGCGGCGCGGGCCGCAGTGGTCGTCCGAGCTGCTGACGCTGGTGGGGCGGCTGGATGCGGTGATGCTGGGCATCGAGTCGGACTACAACCAGGCGTTCATCGCGGGCTCGCCCGAGATGCGGGCCGCGCTGGTGCGCCAGCGTGAGGCGCTCAAGGCGGCGCAGGAGGGCTTTCAGGCCTTGCTGCAGGGCATTGCATCGGGCGAGTCGCGCCTGACGGTGGCGCAAGTGGGTGTGCAGGAGGCCCTCGTGCTGGGCGCGCTGCGCGATGCCTGGTCGGTGGGCATTGTGGACCTGGAGCGGTTGCTGAACCAGCGCGCCGACAGCCTGTTTGCCCGCATGTGGCTGCACCTGGGCACGGCGCTGGTGCTGCTGGGTTGCATCCTTTCGCTCGTTACCCTGGTCGCGCGCCAGATCGCCAAGCCGCTGCAGCAACTGGCCCGTGTGGCCGACGAGGTGCGCAAGAGCGGCGACCACTCGCTGCGCGCGCAGTGGAACAGCCGCGACGAAATCGGCCGCCTGGTCACCGCGTTCAACGAGATGCTGTCGCAGCTCGACCGCGACCGCCTGCTGCAGCAAGAGCTGGCCGCCAGCGCCCGCGCGGCGGAGGCGCAGCGCGAGCTGGTGGAGGCCTTCCCCATCCCCATGGTGGTCACGTCCATCCCCGAGCACGAGGTGCTGCACTCCAACGCACCCGCCGCCCACTGGCTGGGTGGCCGCAAGACCGACCCCTGGGCCGTGGGGCTGGAGCCCGGCGTGCGCGCGCGGTTCTTCCAGCGCCTGGCGGACCAGGGCTCGGTCGATGAATTTGAAGTGCGCTGGAAGGGCAGCCCCGAGCCCTCGTGGGCCGTGCTGTCGGCACGGCGCCTGCAGTTCCAGGGGCGCGACTCGGTGCTCACCGCCTTCACGCCCATCAACGTGCTCAAGGTGATGGAGCAGCGCCTGGAGCTGTGGGCCAAGGTGTTCGAGGCCTCGTCCGAGGGCATCATCATCATGAACGCCGAGCAGCAGATCATCAGCGTGAACAAGGCGTTCTGCCGCAGCACGCACTACGACTTTTACGAGGTCATTGGCGAGGACCTGGGCTTTCTGCTGGAAGAGTCGGGCACCGAGCCGCTGTCCGCACAGATCCAGCGCACCATGCTCGACAAGGAGTCGTGGCAGGGCGAGGTGCGGTTTCGCCGCCGCTCGGGCGAGACCTACCCGGCTTGGCTCATGGTGTCGGCCGTGCGCGAGGGCAAGGGCGGTGCGGTGGCCAACCACATCGGCATCGCCATCGACATCACCGACCGCAAGCTCAATGAGGAGCGCATCCAGTTCCTGGCGCACCACGACGTGCTCACCGAGCTGCCCAACCGGTCACTGTGCGTGCAGCGCCTGCAGATGGCGCTGGCGCAGGCCCCCATTACCGGCGAAAAGGTCGCGGTGCTGTTCATCGACCTGGACCGCTTCAAGGCCATCAACGACACGCTGGGCCACCACATTGGCGACGGCCTGCTGCGCTCTGTGGCCGCGCGCCTCACGCAGGCCGTGCGCAGCCGCGACACCGTGAGCCGCCTGGGCGGCGACGAGTTTGTGGTGGTGATGCGCGACGTGGCCGGGCGCGAGGACGTGCAGCAGCTGGTGGAGCGGCGGCTGATCCCGCTCATCCGTCAGAGCCACCCGGTGGAGGGGCATGAGCTGAATGTGTCCTGCAGCGTGGGCATTGCCGTGTACCCCGAGGACGGCAGCGACATCGATGAACTCATGCGCCGCGCCGACGCCGCCATGTACGAGGCCAAGACCACCGGCCGCGACATGGCGCTGTTCTATTCGATGGAGACCGACCAGCGCGCGGTGGCCCGCCAGACCATGGAGCAGCAACTGCGCCGCGCGCTGGAGCGCAACGAGCTGAGCCTGCACTACCAGCCCCGTCTGAGCGCCCAGGGTACCCAGCTGCTGGGCGTGGAGGCACTGCTGCGCTGGACCAGCCCGGTGCTGGGCTCCATACCGCCCAGCGAGTTCATCCCCATCGCCGAGGAGACCGGCATGATCCGCGCCATTGGCAGCTGGGTGCTGCAACAGGCCTGCGAGCAATGGGTGCGCTGGCAACAACTGGTGCTGGATGCGGGCGTGGGCGATGCCGCATCGCCTCACCCGTTGGCGCGGGTGTCGATCTCGGTCAACCTATCGGCCGCGCAGATGTCCGACCCCGCGCTGGTCACCGACATCGAGGCACTGCTGCTGCGCACCGGCATGCCCGCGCACCGGCTGGAGCTGGAGATCACCGAATCCCAGCTGATGGACAACGCCCATGCGGCCGAGCAGCAACTGGCGGCGCTCAAGGCGCTGGGTGTGCAACTGTCCATCGACGACTTCGGCACCGGGTATTCCAGCCTGGCCTACCTCAAGCGCTTTGACATCGACCGCCTCAAGGTGGACAAATCCTTTGTGCGCGACATGCTCGCCAACCCTGCCGACATGGCCATCACCCGCGCCATCATCGCGCTGGGCCACACACTAGGCCTGCGCATCGTGGCCGAGGGCGTGGAAGACCTGGCCACGGCCCAGGTGCTGAGTGCACTGGATTGCGAGGAGCTGCAGGGCTACCACTTCAGCCGGCCGCTGCCCGTGCCGGAGCTGGAGGCCTGGGCCTGCCAGCACCAGCCCTCGGGCGCGCCGGTGCGGGAGGCCGCTGTGCTGGCCTGATGGACTTTTACGGGGCCGTCAATGCGCAGCGCCAGCAGGCTCTGCCTGCGGCAGTGGCAGCGCCTGCGCGCAGGCATATGCGCTGGCCCAGGCCCATTGAAAGTTGTAGCCGCCCAGCCAGCCTGTCACATCCACCACCTCGCCAATGAAGTACAGCCCCAGCTGGGCCTTGCACTCCATGGTCTGCTGCGACAGCGCCTTGGTGTCCACGCCGCCCAGCGTCACCTCGGCCTTCTTGTAGCCCTCGGTGCCCGTGGGCGTCAGCTCCCAGCGCGCCAGCTGCTCGGCCAGGCGCGCCAGGGCCTTGTCCGATGCCTCGTTGATAGGCCGCTGCCAGTCGGCCTCGCGGCTGGCCCAGGCGTCGGCCAGGCGGCTTGGGACCAGCGTGGCCAGCTCGTTGGCCACCAGCTTGCGCGAGCGGGCCTTGCCCTGCGCCAGCGCGGCGGGCAGGTCCACCGTGGGCGCGAGGTTGATGGCCAGCGGCGTGCCCTCCTGCCAGTAGCTGGAGATCTGCAACACCGCCGGGCCCGACAGGCCCCGGTGGGTGAACAGCAGGTCTTCGTCAAACGCCATGCGGGCTTTCTTGGCACCCGTGCTGATCTGCACCGGCAGCGCCAGCCCTGCCAGTTGTGCATACGGCGCCCAGCCCGCGCCGTCAAAGGTCAGCGGCACCAAGCCCGGCTTGCGCTCGACGAGCGGGATGTTGAACTGCTGGGCGAGTCGGTAGCCCAAGTCGGTGGCACCGATCTTGGGGATGGACAGGCCGCCCGTGGCAATGACCAGCGCACCCGCCGACACCGGACCGCGATCGGTATCAATTTGATAGCTGCCACGGCATGATTCACTAGCGCTTGAGGCCAAAAAGTCTATTTTTTTGACGCCACAGGGCTGCCAGCGGGTCACGCCGCCCGCCTCGCACTCGGCCAGCAGCATGGCGATGATGTCCTCGGCCGAGCGGTCGGCAAACAGCTGGCCCTTGTGCTTTTCGTGAAACGGGATGCCGTGCTTTTGCACCAGCGCGATGAAGTCGGCGGGTGTGTAGCGCGACAGCGCCGAGCGGCAGAACTGCGGGTTCTGCCCCACAAAGTGCTTGTGCGGCGCGGCTGGGTCCAGGTCGCGGTTGGTGAAGTTGCAGCGCCCGCCGCCCGAGATGCGGATCTTCTCGGCCACCTTGTCCGCATGGTCGATGAGCAAGACCTTCAGCCCCCGCTGGCCCGCCTGGCCCGCGCAGAACAGGCCGGCAGCGCCGGCGCCGATGATGATGGCGTCAAAAAATGGGAGGGACACGGGAAGGCATCAAAAGGGACAAAGGCGTGATTGTCCCCCGGCTGCCCCGGGGCCTGCTCCGCACGGCGCGATGCCGCTGCGGCGCAAGCCCCGGTCGCCCCCTCTCTCCCTCTTGTGTTGCTAGTCGGCCGGTCAGAACGCTACGCGCAGCGTCACGCTCAGGTTGCGCGGGTCCGCATAGTTGCCGTAGTCCAGGTTGGCCCAGTACTTCTGGTTGGTCACGTTGTTCACCGCCAGCGTGGCGCTGACCTTGGGGTTGAACTGCCAGGATGCGCGCAGGTTGAGGATGGCCTTGGGCGACTGTTTTACCGTCACCGTGCCGCTGGGGTGCGGGATGTTGAAGCCCTCGATGGCGCTTTGCCAGGTCAGGTTGCCGCCCACCGACAGCGGCGCCAGCGCGCCCGACAGCTGGTAGTCCGTGCCCAGTTGCAGCAGGTAGTCGGGCATGTTGGCGTAGATCAGGTCGGTCGGGGCACGCGTGACCTTGGCGCGGGTCAGGCCCGCGCTCACACGCCACTGCCGGGTGGCCATGCCCGCAAACTCCAGCTCGAAGCCGGTGGACTTCGTGCCATTCACGGCCACGTAGGGCAGGGTGCCGTCGGGCAGCGGCGTGGTGATGGCGCTGTCGCGAATGCCGAAGTTGTCTTGCTTCGTCTGGAACACCGCAAAGTGGGCCTGGATGCGGCGCTCGAACAGCTCGGCCTTGAGGCCGGCCTCGGCATTGCTGCCGATGACGGGCGACAGCGGATTGTTGTTGCGGTCCTTGTAGTTCTGCGGGTTGAAGATGCGCGCGTAGCTGGCGTAGGCCGACAGCGTGGGTGTGATGTCGTACACGGCGCCGATGAATGGCGTGACCTTGCGGTTCTCGTCCTGAATGGCTGAGCGGCCCGAATAGGCGCCCGTGGTGCCATAGGTGTCGGAGTGGCGGTGCCAGTCGGTCAGCCGCAGGCCGGTGAGCACCGACAGCGGGTCGGCCAAGCGCCAGCGTGCCGAGGCGAACAGGCCCGTCTGCTGCGTGATCTGTGTGCGCCAGGCGCCGGTCTTGGAATACGTGGGCGCGGGCGCGTTGCCATCCCAGGTGTAGATGTTGGGGATCACGTAGCTCCAGCCCGCCACCGAGGTGTAGCCATCGGTGCGCGTGGCGGTGCGGGTGGAGCTCATGCCCACCACCAGGTCGTGCTTGCGGCCGCCCAGTTCGAACTTGCCCGACAGGTAGGCGTCCACCGTGTCCTGCGTTTCGCTGCCGCCGCTCACGGAGGCATACAGGGTCGTGCCTGCGCCAGTCACCGGGTTGATGAAGGGGGCCTGGCTGGTGGTGGTGCCATAGCCGTAGGTGCTCAGGCGGAAGGTGTCGCCCTTGGTGTGGTTCAGTGCGGCCTTCAGGCTCCAGTCGTCGTTGATCTGGTGGTCCAGCGTGGCGTACAGCGTGCCGGAGGTGCGCTCCCACCGTGTCCACGATGGCGAGAAGCTGGTGGAGATCGGCAGGTCGATGGGCACGCCCGTGGTGGCAAAACGCGGGATGGTGCCCCAGATCGGCGCCTTGGGGTCGTTGGACTGGCGCTGGTAGCCCACCGACACCACGGTGGATGGGCCGATGTCGGCTTCCACCGCAGCCAGCAGGGCGGTCTTGTCCTCGGAGTAGCGGTCGCGGAAGCTCTCTTTCTTCTGCGGGGCTACGACCAGGCGGCTGCGCACGCTGCCGTCGCTGTTGAGCGGTGCATTGATGTCCAGCTCGCCCCGGTACAGGTTCCACGACCCGGCGGTGAGCGCTACAGACGCGGCGAACTCGCGCTGCGGGCGCTTGCGGATCATGTTGATGGTGGCCGAGGGCACGCCCACGCCGGTCTGGATGCCGTTGGCACCGCGCACGATGTCGATGCGCTCGTACAGCGCGGTGTCGAACTCCTGGTTGGTGCTGCTGCTGTAGCTGGGCAGGCCGTCGGTCTGGAAGTCGGTGATCTGGAAGCCGCGCGCGTAGTACAGCGGGCGCTGCGTGTCGTAGAAGCTCACGGCAATGCCGTTCACGTTGCGCAGCACGCTGTCGATGCTGGTGAGCGACTGGCGCTCGATCTGCGCGCGCGTCACCGTGCTGACGGACTGCGGCGTTTCACGCGGTGTGAGCTGAAGGCGGGTGGACGCGCTCTCGCGCGCGCCCGACACGGTGACGCTGTCCAGCGCCTTGGGCTCCACCACCTGGTCGGTGCTGGTGGCGCCTGCAGGGGAGGTCTCGGTGGTATCTGCGGGTGACCCGGCGGTGGTCTGGGCACTGGCGGTGCCCGCTAGGTTGGCTGCGAGGAAGGCGGCCACCGCCAGCGGATGGAGGGCACAGACAAGGTGTCTGCGGGGTGCGTGCATGAGAGGGCTCCTGGGGGAAATGCGTTGGCAGGCTGGCTGGCAACGCATCCTCCGACGGGATGCACGGCTGGCTGGAATTTGTAAAATTTTAAATACAAATGCGAACTATTCGCAAAAACGTGGCAGATATGGCCCCAAGGTGCGGGTTTTTGTTGTTCTGGCGGCACAACGCACCGGGTGGGATGCAGTCCGCTGCACCCGGTAGCAGGGGTGATGCCTTTGCGTGGCGCTGTGGTGGTCACTGCGGCACGGCCACGCTGTGTGCGATGTCTTGCAGACCCCGCTGGCGCCGAAGCCACCAGCGAATTGTGGCTCTCACTGCCGGTACACCCCGCCCGTGCCCACCACCGCAATGTCCACGTAGTTGGACCCATGATGGTTCTGCGGGCTGAACTGGTAGCTGAAGCCGCCCAGGTCCAGGTTGCCCAGGCCCTCTATGGCCGTGACCAGGCTGGCGCGTGTGACACCGGGGCCCGCAGCACGCAGGCCTTCGATGAGCACGCGTGCGTCCATGTAGCCGGTATAGCGGTCGTAGTCCGCCGGCTTGTCGTGGCGCTTCATGGAGGCCTGGAAGTCGCGCGTGAGCGCAATGGTGGGCTTGGTGGGGGACGGGCCGGTGCGCGCCACGGCCAGGCCACGCGCGTCGTCGCCCAGCGCCTTGAGCACGGCGCTGCCTGCGCCCAGCGACAAGGTGTAGATGGGCACGCCGAGGTGCGCGCGGTTGGCCCGCACATATGCCACCACGGATGGGCCTGCCGCCACCAGCAGCACGGCCTGCGGCTTTTGTGTGGCCAGGGCTTTGGCAGCATCGTTCGCGTCTTCACCCGAAGAGGCCAGTGCGTGCGAGCCAGCCAGCGCAGCACCCTCGGCGGCAATCGTCTTTTCCACCAAGGGCAGCAGCAGCTTGCCGAAGTCGTTGTTTTCGTAGGCCACGGCGATGCGCGAGGTCTGCACGGCCACCAGGTTGCGCACGATCTTCACCAGCTCGTCGGCATAGCTGGCGCGGGTGGTGAAGAGGTAGGGGTGCTGCTGCGCGCGCACGGCAGGGCTGCCCGTGTACACCGAGATCAGTGGCAGCTTGGCCTGCGCCAGGTAGGGCAGCAGCGTCATGACCTGAGAGGTTCCGGCCACACCAAACAGCGCCAGTACCCCGTCCTTTTCGCTCAGCTGTTTGGCGTTGTCCAGCGCACGGCGGGCGTCAAAACCATCGTCCAGCGACACCAGCCGGATCTTGCGGCCGCCGATGCCGCCCTTGGCATTGGCGTCCTCCACAGCGGCCTCCTGCCCCTCGTGGATGGGCGACAGGAACGGCGCCATGCCGCCAGACAGCGCGGTAGATCGGCCGATGAGGATGTCTCCCTTGCCGCCTGCAGTGGACTGTGCGCGCGCGGGAAGGCTGGCCAGGGCGGCGCCACCCGCCAGCGCCAAGACCAGGCTGCGGCGGCGCGCCAGGGGCTGCCGCTGCTCGGCGGGCTCAACATTCACATTCGGGGTGGTCATCACGCGGTGTCTCCTGCTCAGAACGGGCCACAGCGGCCCCAGCGAGCGGCGATGGTAGGAGGGCAGCACGCAGCGTGCGCACCGGGTTTGTACCGGGGAGGCGTCATGTTAGGGACAGGTGCCTACCTCCAGCGGCGCTGCCTGCCTCTGCACTCGGCGTTGCCTGCCGGCCGCTCCTCGCATCGCGGTAGCATGCGGCATGGACCTGCCAAGGAAGACACCATGACTCTGATCCGCTACGCCCTCTGTGCCCTGGCGCTGGGCTGCCTGTCCCCGGCGTGGGCCATCAACAAATGCACGGATGCCAACGGCAAGGTGTCGTTCCAGGACGCACCCTGTGTGGGGGATGGCGAGAAGATCGACGTGCGCCCCACTACCCGTGGCGCCACCCCGGTGCCGCCCGCAGCAGTACCCGTGGGTGAGGGCGTATTTGGCCCCACCTGGCAGCGCAAGAACTACCTGCAGACCCACGGCATCCCGCAGGCCCGCGCCGCCGTCGAGCGCAACCAGCGTGAATGCACGGCCCCGCCGGGCGCCGTGGCCACGGCGGGCCCCCTGCGGCGTGGCAACCTGCCGGCAGGCAACCAGTTTGTGCAGGAGGGCGCGGAAAAGGCCGCCGATGCCAAGGCCGCGTGTGAGGAACGGACTGAGGCTTTGCGCGAGCAACTGCGGGTGCTTGAGCGAGAGCTGGCGGCGATGCCCTGAGACAGCGTCTCAGTCAATGAGGAGCCCTCACCCCTTCCAGGTGAACGGAAACTTGAACTGCTTCACAAAGCCGTTGGGCACGTAGTCGCCCAGCACGCCGTAGTGCTCGGGCCAGAGCTTGGTGCTTTTCACGGCAGTGCCAAACAGGTAGTCCAGAAACGCGAAGTGCGCGGCGTAGTTCTTGTCCAGCGCCTCCTGGTCCTGGCTGTGGTGCCAGTGGTGGAAGTTGGGCGTGACCAGCACGTAGCGCAGCGGCCCCAGGCGCACGCTCACATTGGCGTGGTTGAACACCGCCTGGAAGCCCACCACCACGATGTACGCATCGATCACTTCCTTGCTGAAGCCCAGCACATAGATGGGGGCCAGCACCAGCGTGCGGGTGATCAGCAGCTCCAGGATGTGCTGGCGCGAGCCCGCCATCCAGTCCATGCTTTTGACGCTGTGGTGCACGGCGTGAAGGCGCCACAGCAGGGGCACCTCGTGGTAGGCGCGGTGCGTCCAGTACTGCACCAGGTCGGCCACCAGGATGATGAGGAACAGCGCCACCCAGAAGTTCAGGCCCTGCACCCAGCCGCGAATGCCGTCGCTGGCCGCCCAGCCAAAGAACTTGTGCACGATGAGGTTGGTGGCCAACAGCACAAAGCCCACCACCATGTGGTTGACGATGAAGTGGTGAAAGTCCGTCTGCCACTCGGCGCGGAAGATGGGCTGGTCCTTGCGCAGCGCGAACAGCTTCTCGATGAAAATGAAGATCAGCGAGCTGCCCAGCAGGTCGAGGATGAACCAGTCGAGGCCGATGTACGGCGTGTTGTCGGGGAAGTTGGGGTCCACCTCCACCTTGTGGCCGCCCAGCAGCGCGGTGATCGCCACGATGGCAAACGCAAAGGTGGCCAGCCAGCGGGCGCGGTTGAACACAATGTTGACCAGCGAGATGCCGCCCGCAATCGCCATGGCTACCAGCATGATGTTGCGGATCACCGTCACGTCGTAGCTCTTGCGCAGCTGTGGCGTGGTGAGGTACTCGGGAAAGTGAAAGGCCAGCACGCCCAAAAAGCACAGGATGGCCAGCGTGAGCGCAATCACGCCCGACACCAGTCCCTTGCCGGTGCGTAATGCGCCATGGCTTTCGGTGAATTCGTTGAGTTTTTCTAGTTCGATCATCGGTTCCTCCTCGCACCCGGTCTGCAGGTGCTGCGCGAGTGTAGCGAAGCCGCCACCCGCAGTGCCAGGGGCTCAACTTGCACGCGACGCAGCGCGCATGGCTTTCTAAAATCGCTGCATGAACATCCCTTCACACCAACTGAGCATGACCGTGCTCATGTCGCCCGACATGGCCAACTTTTCGGGCAACGTGCACGGCGGCGCCATCCTCAAGCTGCTGGACCAGGTGGCGTACTCGTGCGCCAGCCGCTATTCGGGCTGCTACACCGTGACGCTGAGCGTGGACCAGGTGATGTTCTTGCAGCCCATCCATGTGGGCGAGCTGGTGACCTTTCTGGCCAGCGTGAACTACACGGGCAGCTCGTCGATGGAAGTCGGCATCAAGGTGGTGGCCGAAGAGATCCGTTCGCAGGTGGTGCGGCACGTCAACAGCTGCTTCTTCACCATGGTGGCCGTGGACGAGGCGCGCAAGCCCGTGCAGGTGCCGCCACTGACGCCCTCCACCCCCGACGAGCGCCGCCGCTGGGACGCTGCGTTGATGCGCAAGACGCTGCGCAAGGAGCTGGCGCAGCGGTTCCAGCAGGTGCGCGAAACCGCCGGGCAATAACGCTTTGAGTGGGCGCCTTGAATGGACGCCATTGAAGGCCCTTGGCCCATCGCTCCGGGCCTTGTCCTTTTCTCCCCCACGCTCAGCCGCTCAGGCCGCGCTGCGGCTGCGACCGGCCAGTGATACGGCCTGCAGCGACAGGCCATCGATCTCGTTGGTGATGCCCGACAACACATTGGCCACCACTGCAAACTCGCGCCCGTGCTGTCCGGCACGCGCCGCCATCACCTGGGCGTTGAAGCTGACCACCTTGGCCTCGCGCGCCACGGTCTGGATCGAGGCCACGATGCCCGCCAGCTCTTTCATCAAGGTTTCGGACTGCGCCTTGCTCACCTGGTCGAACGCCGTAGTGGCGGTGTTGAGGGCGTCGAGCACGCCGTCGGTGGTTTCAACGAGGCGGGCCAGTGCGTCTTCCACGCGCGGGCTCTGGCGCTCGGCCAGGTCCAGCGCTGTGCCGACCTGCTGCGCAAACGCGTCGATGGTGGCGCCCACACCCTGGGGGCCGTGGTAGGCCTTGCGGATGATCTCGGCACTGGTGGCATCCAGGTGGCGCGGCGTGTCCACCAGCCGTGCCTGGCTGTCGGTGAACAGGGTGAGCGAGCTGCGCGCGGCCTTCAGGTGCAGGTCGCTGCCGCGTGCGGCCAGCACGGTCTGCAGCACCATGCGCTGAGACAGCATGCGCTGGCGCGCCGCCAGGTTGACGAGTGACATGCCCGCGTCGCGCGAGGGAGCCTGAGTGGAAGACAACAGCGTGGGCAGGCTGGAAGTGCGTGCAGGGAGGGGAAAGGCTGCCATGGTGCTCCTTGTGCGGGTTGCATTCAGATGCATGCTTTCAAGCAATACCCGGGCCAATGTGCATGCAGGGGCGTGACCCAATGCGGTGCTGTGTGAAGGGACGCCGTGCTGAATGAAACACGCGACGGCGCAGCGCGTAGGCACGCCTTGGAGCGCCTTGTTTTGCGCCCGTGCACAGTGAATGACCGACCTGCGCAGCGAGCAATCGGGCCGGTGGAATTGTGGAGGTCGTTGTGTGCGTTCAGCCCGCGCGCCGGGCCTGCAACGGCGCTGCTCCCGCGTCCTGCACAGCCAGCGCAACACCGCGCACCACATCGCCCACCACGATCACCGAAGGGCTGGCCAGCCCTTCGCGGGTGATGGTGGCGTGCAGTGAACCCAGTGTGGTGATGGCATGCCGCTGGTGCGGCAGGCTGGCGTGCTGGATGACGGCCACAGGCGTATCGGCGGGCAGGCCCGTGAGCAGTTCCTGCTCGATGGTGGCGGCGCCGCTCACGCCCATGTAGATAACCAGCGTGAGCTTGGCGTCGCGCGCCGTGGCGGCCAGTTGGCGCCAGTCAGTGCCCGCGTCGCCGGGCTTGGCGTGGCCGGTGACAAACACCACGCCATGCGCATGCTCGCGGTGCGTGAGTGGTGCGCCCAGCGATGTCAGCCCGGCAAGGCCCGCAGTGATGCCGTTGAGGACGGTGACCTGCACGCCGGCGGCACGCAGGTGCTCCACCTCTTCGCCGCCCCGGCCAAAGATGAACGGGTCGCCGCCCTTGAGGCGCACCACGTTCTCGCCTTCGTTCACGGCCATCAGCATCAGCTTTTCGATGAAGGCCTGGGGTGTGCTCTTGCAGCCGCCGCGCTTGCCCACATAGACGATGCGCGCCGTGGGCGAGGCATGGGCCACGATGGCATCGCTCACCAGGTCATCCACCAGCAGCACCGTGGCCGCCTGGATGGCCTTGAGCGCCTTGAGGGTGAGCAGCTCCGGGTCACCCGGGCCTGCGCCCACCAGCGTGCAACGGCCGCCGGTGCCCAGGTGCGGTGGGGTCGTGGGCGGCGTGGTGGAAGGCGTGGGGCGGGTCATGGGGATGTCTCCGAAGCAGTTTGACCAGCAACGTGCAAGATGTGTTCCACCTGCCGCTTGATGGCGGGTGGAATCGGCAACTCGCCCGCCAGCACCTGGCGTGTGTAGGTGGCCGTGGTGGCCACATCGATCTCGACGGGCAGGCCCGGCACCTCGCTGGCCGTGCCCGGTTGCTGCGCCTCCAGCAGCGTGTGCTCACCGCGCTCAAAACTGTCGTAGCGCGGCGTGCGGCGTGGGTCGGTAGCGACCTCTCCCTCCAGCCCGCGCGAGAGCAAGGCGTTCATGCCCAGAGTGCGGAAGGTGGTCTGCAGCATCTCGAAATATTCGGGGTGGGTGTATGCGGTGACCACCACCGACGGCCCCGCGCAAGGGCTCATCAGCTTGACCACGCTGTGCCCCGGGTTGCGCAGACCCACCACCTCGCGCACGGCCAGCAGGCGCGCCAGCCCCGCGTGCAGGTGCTGGGTGTGGATATGGCGCACCGTGCCATTTGCTATTTTTTCAGGAGCTATGAGGGCAGGCACTTCTAGCGCATCAAGCACATCCGATGCCAAAACCCGCCGCGCCTCGGTGCGCATGCCGTGCAGCAGCACCGGCAGACCCTCGCGCGCCAGCAGCAGTGCCAGCAGCGGCGTCAGCACCGGCAGCTTGCGTGCGCCGTTGTAGCTGGGCAGCACGATGAGTGGGCGGTCGGTGGCGGGCAACAGTGCCAGGCGCTGGTGCGTGGCATCCAGAAAGCCGCACATCTCTTCGGAGGTCTCACCCTTGATGCGCATGGCCAGGCAGAAGGCGCCGATCTCCAGGTCGGTCACGGCACCGTCCAGCACCTGGCCGAACAGGTCGGCAGCCTGCTCGCGCGACAGCGGCTTGGCGCCGCGCGCGCCGCGTCCGATTTCCTTGATGTACTGGGCGATGGCCATGGTTCTTGGTGGCGGGACTTGTGAAACAGGGCTCTAGTGTGGTGTTGCACGCTATCTGGCACTGCAAACCGTGTCTTTTCGGCCAGGGCTGCGTTGCAAATCCTCGCGATACCTCCGGGTATCGCTGTGGTTTGCGCCTTGCCCTGACCAAAAATCCATCGGTTTTCATGTGCCAGTTAGCGTGCAACACCACACTGGCGTCGTTATCTCGGCTTGCCGTACAGGCGTACTGTCTGCGCCGAAAGCGCCTAGCTGGAGCCCTGTTGCACAAGTCCTGGTGGGGTTTGTTGGTCTGAGGACTATTTTCCTGCAAGCAAGAGAACTTTTGGTTATATGACGGCCTGCGCGATCGGCTTGGATGCCAGTGGCCCCGTGGCCCGCACCATGCGCTTGAGCTCGGGCACACACGAGCCGCAGTTGGTACCGCAGCGCAGTTGGCCCTGTAGCTGGGCCAGCCGGTCATCGTCAGTGCCGTGGCAGTGGGCGAGTTGGGCGGTGATGGCGGCGTCTGTCACGTTGAAGCAGGTGCACACCGGCTTGCCGCGCGACTGCACGGCCACAGGGGCCTTGGCGCCAGGCACCAGCAGCAGGCGGCCGTAGGTCTGTGCGGGCAGTTCTTCCTGCAGCAGGGTCTTGAGCCAGCCTTCGGCACTGGTGTCGCCCGCGAGCACGATGCCTTCGAGCGTGGTGTTGTCGCCCTGGCGCGCTAGCCGTGCCGCCCGGCGTTGGCCGCGCTTTTTGTCGGCGTAGCGCAGCGTGTCGGCACCTGCCATGCCCAGCAGGGCTTCTATCTGCATCACAAACGCGTCGTGCGGCGCCTCGTGGGCGGCGGCGCGCAGCAGTACCCCGGTGCGCTCGCGGCCGGGCTCATCCAGCGGGGTGTTGTTGCTGAAGGGCACGCAGCTCGCGAACGGGAACTGCACCATCAGCGCAGACAGCGCTTCGCGTGTGGCCTGGGTTTTGTCGGCGGGCAGCCATGCCATGGCCAGCAGCGTCCACGGCAGTTCGGCCTTGAGTACCTTGACGGCGGCGTGTTTCAGCTCGGGCTGTTTGGAGGTGGGGCAGAACGCCGAGGTGGTGAGCGCATTCACGCCCGCCAGCCGTTCGCCGGTGGACGACACGCCGCTCAAAAACTCGCTGCCCCAGTGCATGGCCATGAACACCTGCGACAGGCCCAGCGTGGTGTCGGCCAACACGGGCACCACGATGGAGCCGCGCTTGCTGGTCACGTGCACCAGGTCGCCGCTGGCGAGCTTGCGCCGCTCCATGTCCTGCGGGTGCATCTGCAGGCTGGGTTCGGCCACATGGCCAAACAGACGGCCCAGCGTGCCGGTGCGGGTCATGCCGTGCCATTGGTCGCGCAGGCGACCGGTGGTCAGGCTGAAGGGGTAGCGCGACTCGCGGGGCTCTGCGGTGGGCTGCCATGCGTGGGCGGCAAAACGCGCGCGGCCATCAGCGGTGGGGAAGACGCCGTCTTGGTACAGGCGTGCCTTGCCGGTGGGGGCGCCTTCAGGCAGCGGCCACTGTTGTGGGCCTTGCGCTTCAAGCATCTCCCACGACAAGCCGGTGATGTCCAGGTCGCGCCCGCGCGTGCTCTCGCGGTGTTCATTCCACACAGCCTCTGCGCCTGCATCGGCAGCGTCGGTGGCGTAGGGGAACAACGTCGGCGCGCCGGGCCGAAGGCGCGCCTCCAGCTGGTGCGCAAACTGCACCGCAATGGCCCAGTCGTGCCGTGCCAGGCCGGGCGCAGGCACGGCAGTGCGCACGCGCGAGATGCGGCGCTCACTGTTGGTCACGGTGCCGGTCTTTTCACCCCAGGTGGTGGCGGGCAGCAGCAGGTCTGCGTAGTCGCAGGTGGCTGCCGTGGCAAAGGCCTCCTGCACCACCACAAACTCGGCGCGTTGCAGCGCGCGGCGCACGGTGGCCTGGTCGGGCATGCTCTGCGCGGGGTTGGTGCAGGCAATCCACAGGGCCTTGATCTCGCCGTCGGCGGCGGCCTGGAACATCTCCACCGCCGTCTTGCCCGGCTTGGATGGCACATCGGCCACGCCCCACAGCGCGGCCACTTCGGCACGGTGCTGGGGGTTGGCCAGGTCGCGGTGGGCGCTGAGCAGGTTGGCCAGGCCACCCACCTCGCGCCCGCCCATGGCGTTGGGCTGGCCCGTCAGGCTGAAGGGGCCGGCGCCGGGCTTGCCGATCTGCGCGGTGGCCAGGTGCAGGTTGATGAGGGCAGCGTTTTTGGCCGTGCCGCTGCTGCTCTGGTTCAGGCCCTGGCAGTACAGGCTGAGGGTGGCTTTGGAGGTGGCAAACCACTTCGCGGCGGTGGTCAGGTCGGCCACGCTGATGCCGCAGGTCTGCGCCACGCGCTCGGGCGTGCAGTCGCGCACCAGGGCCTTGAGTTCGTCAAAGCCCGTGGTGTGCGCGGCGATGTATTCGGCGTTGGTCCAGCCCTCCCACAGCATCAGGTGCAGCATGCCGTTGAACAGCATCACGTCGCTGCCGGGCTGGATGGGCAAGAACAGGTCGGCCATGCCGGCCGTGTCGGTGCGGCGCGGGTCGGCCACGATGACCTTCATGCCCGGGTTGGCGGCGCGTGCGTCTTCGATGCGGCGAAACAGAATGGGGTGCGCCCAGGCCGCATTGCTGCCCACGATGAACAGGCACTGCGCGTGTTTCACGTCGTCGTAGCAGGCGGGCGGCGCGTCAGCGCCCAGGGTCTGCTTGTAGCCCGCCACGGCGCTGCTCATGCACAGGCGCGAGTTGGTGTCGATGTTGTTGGTGCCGATCAGGCCCTTGGCCAGCTTGTTGAAGACGTAGTAGTCCTCCGTCAGCAACTGGCCGCTGACGTAAAAGCCCACGGCGTCGGGGCCGTGCTGGGCGATGGTGTGGGCAAACTTGTCTGCGGCCAGCGTCAGTGCGGCGTCCCAGGTCACGGGCAGGGCGGCTTCGTTGCGCTGTGCGCGTTGCAGGGGGTGCAGCAGGCGGGTTTGCAGGGTGACGGGGCTGGTGGCGGTGAGGTGCAGGGTCGAGCCCTTGGTGCAAAGGCGGCCAAAGTTGGCGGGGTGGGTGGGGTCGCCGCGCACGCCGGTGATTTGTGCGCCTTCGGATTCGATGATCACGCCGCAGCCTACGCCGCAGTAGGGGCAGGTGGATTGGGTTTCTTGCATGGCGTGTTTTGGGCTGTTTTGGCCTCAGGCGCTAGTGCATATTGCGCTGTCAGCTATTGTTTTGATAGTGCTTTGTGTCCTCGCCGGGGGGCGCATGCGGCGCCTGGGGCGCAACACTCTCCATCGCTCACACGCCCACCGCCCTGCGCGCAGGCCCGGCGATGGGGCGCGTCAGATCCGTGGCCACCGTTGCCAGCTCGGCCGCGTCCAGGTACACCGCGCCGTCTTCCACCTTCACGGCAAACTTCGGTGTGCAGCCCTCGTCGGGCGCCGAGGCCTGGCCGTCGCACAGGCCAATGGTCCAGTTGTGCAGGGGGCACGCCACATGCGTGCCAAACACGATGCCCTGGCTCAGCGGGCCGCCCTTGTGCGGGCAGCGGTCCAGCAGCGCAAACACACCACCGGCGTCGTTGCGGAAGACGGCCACGTCCAGGCCCTGGGGGCGCGCCACGCGGCGTGAGCCCAGCACGGGGATGTCGTCCACCCGGCAGATCAGCTTCCATTCAGGGGTTGGGTTGTTGGTGGTCATGGGAATCGTCCTTGGTGTTGTTCGGTGGGATGTCGGGGGCGTGCAGGGGGGCCGTTGCAGGGCAGGCCTTCAGCTGCTGCCCAGCGCTGCATACAGGCCGGTCACGCGGTCCATGCTGGCGAGCAGGTTTTCGCTGCTCACAAACACTTCAGACACCTGGCGGAAGGTGTTGTTGCTGGTGCCCAGGCGTTGCAACGCGGCGTCAAAAAACACCCACTGGCCATCGGCCAGCAGCAGCTCTTGCCGGATGCGATCGGTGGCCTGAGGCGCGTTGCGGAGCAGCTCGGTGGCGCTGATGAACTCGTCGCGTGCCTTGGCGATTTCGGTGGTGGCGGTGGAGGTGTCCACCCCCAGCATGGCCGACAGGCAGAACTTGGCCATGCGCTGGCTCAGCATGCGCTGGCGCCCTGCCACGTTGACCAGCTTGCCCACGGGCTTGCCCGAGGCGGCTTCGTACTGCACAGTGCCCTGGTGGGCCAGCGCCAGCACCTTGGCATCGGCCTGCAGCAGGGCGGCCGCGCCGTCGCGTGACGGGGCGGTGCCCAGCAGCGTGGCCTTGTGGTCGGCCCACGCCGATTCCAGCTTTACGTAGGTGTCGCGGATGGTGGGCGAGGGCGCATAGGCCTTGAGTTCGGCCAGCTGCCGCTCGAACAGCGCCAGCGACTGGTCCAGCACGGCGCGCGCTGCGGGCGTGTCGGACTTGTGGGCCAGTGCCAGCCAGGCTTTGCCCATGCGCTGGCTCAGCATGCGCTGGCGGCCTGCCTTGTTGATGGCGTCGTTCAGGTCCGTGACCTGGGCCTGGGCGGTGCCCAGCGACATGATGCCCAGGGTGCTCCAGGCCGTGGTGTAGCCCGCGGCGGTCAGCAAGGTGCGGCGTTGCATGGTGTGCGGCTCCGGGCGCTTCAGGCGGCGGTCAGCGGGGCAAACTGGCGCGTGTCCACGGCGGCCTTGTCGAACTCGAACCAGGGGTCGGGCTCGCCGTCCAGCGCAAACTGCAGCTGCTCCCACAGCGCCTTGCGGCCTTCGTGGTCTTCGAGAATGCGCTTTTTCACATAGTCCAGGCCCACGCGGCTCACGTAGTGCACGGTGCGCTCCAGGTACCAGCCTTCCTGGCGGTACAGCTCGCAAAACGCGCCCGTGTACTCCAGCACTTCTTCGGCAGTTTTCAGCTTGGTGAAGAAATGCGCCACCTCGGTCTTGATGCCGCCGTTGCCAGCGATGTACATCTCCCAGCCGCTGTCCACGCCGATGATGCCCACGTCCTTGATGCCGGCCTCGGCGCAGTTGCGCGGGCAGCCGCTCACGGCGAACTTCACCTTGTGCGGAGCGTACATGCGCCACATGGCGCGCTCCAAGTCCTTGCCCATCTGGGTGCTGTCCTGGGTGCCCATGCGGCACCACTCGCTGCCCACGCAGGTCTTCACGGTGCGAAGCGCCTTGGCGTAGGCATGGCCGCTGGGCATGCCAATGTCCTTCCAAACGCTCACCAGGTCTTCTTTCTTCACGCCCAGCAAATCGATGCGCTGGCCGCCCGTGACCTTGACGGTGGGGATGTTGTACTTGTCCACCGCATCGGCAATGCGGCGCAGCTCGTCGGCCGTAGTCTCGCCGCCCCACATGCGAGGGATGACGCTGTAGGTGCCATCCTTTTGGATGTTGGCGTGGCTGCGCTCGTTGATGGCGCGGCTTTGCGGGTCGTCCTTGGCGTCCTTGGGCCAGGTGCTGATGAGGTAGTAGTTGACGGCGGGGCGGCAGCTGGCGCAGCCGTTGGGCGTCTTCCATTCCATGAACTTGAAAACGTCGCCAATGCTCAGCAGTTTGTTGGCACGGATCGCGTCGCGCACCGCCTGGTGGCCGTGGTCGGTGCAGCCGCACATGGCCTTGGTCTTGGGCGTGGCGCTGTAGTCGCCACCGGCGGTGAACATGATGATCTGCTCGACCAAGCCCGTGCACGAGCCGCACGATGCGCTGGCCTTGGTGTGCTTGCGCACTTCATCGAGCGTGAACAGGCCCTTGTCCTTGATGGCCTTGCAAATGGCGCCCTTGGTCACGCCGTTGCAGCCGCACACCTCGTCACTGTCGGCCATGGCCGATGCCTTGCTCTGGCCCTGGTGGCCCACGTCGCCGATGTTGCTCTCGCCAAACATCAGCTTGTCGCGGATGTCGCTCACGCTGCGGCCGTCGCGCAGCAGCTTGAAGTACCAGCTGCCGTCCACGGTGTCGCCATACAGGCAGGCGCCCACCAGCTTGTCGTCTTTGATGACCAGCTTTTTGTACACGCCGCCAAAAGGGTCGCTCATCACGATCTCTTCGGTGTTCTCGCCACCCTGAAAGTCGCCTGCGCTGAACAGGTCGATGCCCGTGACCTTGAGCTTGGTGGAGGTGAGCGAGCCCTGGTAGCGGCCAATGCCGAACTCGGCCAGGTGGTTGGCCAGCACTTTGCCCTGCTCGAACAGCGGGGCCACCAGGCCATAGGCAATGCCCCGGTGTGCCGCGCATTCGCCCACGGCATAGATGCGGGCGTCGGTGGTGGTCTGCAGCGTGTCGCTCACGACAATGCCGCGGTTCACGTGCAGGCGCATCTTTTCGGCGAGCTGCGTGTTGGGGCGGATGCCCACGGCCATCACCACCAGGTCGGCAGGCACTTCGGTGCCGTCCTTGAACTTGACGCTGGCCACCCGGCCTTCGGCATTGCCCACCAGCTCCTGGGTCTGCGCACCCATCAAAAAGCGCATGCCACGGTCTTCCAGCGACTTCTGCAGCATCTTGCCCGCCACGTCATCGAGCTGGCGCTCCATCAGCGAGGGCATCACGTGCACCACGCTCACGGTCATGCCGCGCTTCATGAGGCCGTTGGCAGCCTCCAGGCCCAGCAGGCCGCCGCCGATGACGACGGCGTGCTTGTATGTGGCGGCTGCGTCGATCATGGCCTGTGTGTCGGCAATGTCGCGGTAGGCCAGCACGCCCTGGAGGTCTTTGCCGGGCACGGGCAGGATGAAGGGGTTGGAGCCCGTGGCCATGATGAGGCGGTCGTACTCGGCGGTGATCACATCACCGTCTTTGCTGGTGGCGGTGACCACGCGGCGTACGCGGTCCACATCGGTCACGGTGAAGCCGGTGTGCAGCGTGATGTGGTTGTCGGCGTACCACTGCCAGTCGTTGAGGATGATCTCGTCAATCGTCTGCTCGCCCGCCAGCACGGGCGACAGCAGAATGCGGTTGTAGTTGGGGTGCGGCTCGGCCCCGAAGACCGTGATGTCATACAGATCGGGGGCAATCTTGAGCAGCTCTTCCAGCGTGCGCACACCGGCCATGCCGTTCCCCACCATCACCAGTTTGAGCTTTTTCATCGTGACTCCGTCGGTTCCATCGCCTGGGCGATGCCAAAAACAAAAAAGGCGTCCACACGATGCAGCTCCGACCTTCCATCGAAACCGCATGTGGGGACGCCTTCGTCCATACAACCCCTTGGTGCGCCGTTGCACCGCTGAATTGCGTGGCCCCGTGGGGCCGTTGCTTTGGGTAAGCAATGCCCGTGCCAGAGTTTGTGCACTGATCTGGGGTGACAGCACAGGGGCCCGCCTTACGCAGCACGCGCTTGGGGGCGGCAGCCGTGGACCGGGCTGCGCGCCGCGGTGCGTGCATGCACCAGCTTGGGCATGGAACCTGCATGGAGCTGGTGCATGAGTTTTGAACTGGACATCGGCCACACCTCGCAGGCCGGGCGCAATGAAGTCAATGAAGACTTTGCCGCCCTGTTGCAGGGGCAGGGGCGCGACCGCGAACGTGGCGCCATCGCTGCCATTGCCGATGGCGTGAGCACCGGAGGCAACGGGCGCGAAGCCGCCCAGACCACGGTGAACACGCTGGTGAACGACTACTTCGCCACGCCCGACACCTGGGACACCACCGTGGCGCTGGACCGCATCCTGAGCGCGCACAACGGCTGGCTCGCGTCGATGAACCGGCGCCGCCAGCCCGCCGTGGGCCTGACCACGCTCACCGCCATCGTGCTGCGCGGCCAGTCGTACACGCTGGCCCATGTGGGTGACACGCGCGCCTATCTGCTGCGGGGCGGCCGGCTGCAGCTGCTGACGACCGACCACGTGATGGCGCAGCGCGACTTTGCGCACCAGCTCACCCGCGCCATGGGCCTGGACGACCATGTGGTGGTGGACTACAGCCAGGGCGAACTGCACAGCGGCGACCTGCTGGTGCTCATCTCCGACGGCGTGCACGGCAGCCTGCCCGAGCGCGAGCTGCGCCAGCTTCTTGGAGTGGACGCGAGCGCCCAGGCACTGAGCGACGAGATCACGCGCGCAGCCCTGCGCCGGGGCAGCACCGACAACGTCACCGCACTGGTGGTGCGGGTGCAGGGGGCGCTGGAGGCCACCCTGCAGGACGAGTCCCGCCGTGCCCTGCAGTTGCCTGTGCTGCCACTGCTCAAGGTGGGCGACCCGGTGGATGGCCTGGTGGTGACCGCGCTGGTGGCCGACAGCGGCGTGCACCGCATCTACCAGGTGCGCGACCCGGCCACACAGCGGCTGTACGCGCTCAAGACGCTGGTGCCCGCCCGCGCGCACGATGCGCAGGAGCGCGCCACTTTGGCGCATGAGGCCTGGGTGGCCCGGCGCATGCAGTCCGGCCATGCGGCGGTGCACCTTGCGCGCCTGAACACCTGGCCGCCAGAGCAGGGCGGTGCAAGCCCTGGCGCCAGTGCGTTTTATCTGCTCTATGACTGGCATGCGGGGCAGACACTGGGCCAGCGCCTGCGTGCCCGCCAGTACCTGGGTGTGCCCCAGGTCGTGTCGGTGGTGATGCAGGCGGCGCAGGTGCTGGGCTGGCTGCACCGGCAAGGGGTGGTGCACCGCGACATCAAGCCCGACAACCTGCACCTGGGCGACGACGGCGTGCTGCGGGTGCTGGACCTGGGCGTGGCCCTGTCAGGCCGCGAGCCCGAGGCCACGCGCCGCCTGCACGCAGGCACCCCCAGCTACATGAACCCCGAGCAGTGGCCCGGCTACGAGAAGAACGGCGACCCGGCCGGCCAGTTGCCCGACGCGGGCAGCGACCTGTTTGCGCTGGGTGTCACGCTGTACCAGCTGCTGAGCCACGGGCGCCTGCCCTATGGCGAGGTGGTGCAGTACCAGCTGGGCCGCTACCACCGCGACCCGGTGGCGCCCAGCCGCCACCACCCCAGCGTGCCCATCTGGCTGGACCAGATCGCATTGAAGGCCGTGGCCCGCCAGCGCACGCAGCGCTTTGAAACTGCCGAGGAGTTGCTGCTGGCGCTGGAACGGGGTGCGTCACGCCCTTTGTCTGCCCCCGGCCCGCAGCCGCTGATGCAGCGCGATGCCACGGCGCTGTGGAAGATCGCGCTGGCGGTGAGCGTGCTGGTGAACCTGTTGCTGATGTACTGGCTGCTGTTTCTGCCGAGGTGAGGCGATTGATTTGCTATTAGAAATATAGCTATTAAGGTATGAGTAAATTGCGCTGGGCGCCTATTTGGCTTGAAATGCGGCAAGGTGCTGCCGCGCCCTAACGGCTACGCCGGTCATGCGCTGCGCGCACGTCCACCCTTCTCTGCCCACGTGCGGGTCCAGCGGATCTGCATCACCCGCAACAACACCAGCATGGCAGCGGCACACGCCGCAATGCCCACGAAGCCCCACAGATAGGTGCCTGTGTACTGGCGTGAAAAGCCCATGCCGTTGGGGATGAGGCCGCCGCCGAGCGCGCCGATCTCACCAATCATCGAGCCCGCCACCGCCGTGGACAGCGGCCAGCGCAGCGGTACCAGCTGGAACAGCGCGCCGTTGCCCGCGCCCAGTGCGGCAAAACACACCAAAAACAGCAGCATCGTCACCGGCAGCGAGTTCTCGGCCAGGCCACACAGCACCATGCTCACGGCGGTGATGGCCAGCACACCCGTGAGCGTGTTGACGCCGCCCCAGTGGTCCGACAGCCAGCCGCCCATCACCCGCAGTGCCGCACCCAGAAAGGCCGCCAGCATCGTCAGCTGCCCCGCCTGCACCTTGCTCACGCCGAACTGGTCGTAGAAGTAGCTGGGCAAAAAGGCCGTCAGGCCGATGAAGCCGCCAAACGTCACGGCGTAGATCAGGCTGAACGCCCAGCCGTCTTTCTCGAACAGGCAGGCAATGTGCTCGCGGAACGTTGCGTGGGGAGCGAGGTCGGGTGGCTCCTTGGCATACACCGCCATCACCACGGCGGGCACAGCCACGCTCACGGCGGCAAAGCCATACACCGCCTGCCAGCCAAACTTCTGGGCCAGAGCGGGCGCCAGCAGTGCGGCTACCGCCGTGCCCACATTGCCTGCGCCCACGATGCCCATGGCCAGCCCCTTGAAGCGCGGTGGGAACGAGCCCGAGCCCAGCGACAGTGCCACGCCAAAACTGGCCCCCGCTACGCCCAGCAGAATGCCCAGCGCCAGCAGGTCGTTGAAGGTGTGCACGAACAGGTAGCCGTAGCCCATGGCCACAAAGATGCCCGCCATCTCGACCAGCGTGGCGCGCTTGCGCCCGATGTACTGCGCCAGGATGCCCATCGGAAACCGCATCAGCGCGCCGGCAAAAATGGGGATGGACAGCATCATCCCCATTTGCGTGGGGGACAGCTGGAAGCTCTCGCGGATGAAAGGCGCCATCGCGCCGTTGATGACCCACACCGCGCACGAAAAACCGAAGTACAGAAACGACGCCCACAGCGTGGGGGCGTGGCCGGATTTGAGGAACTCTCTGAAGTAATGCATGGGTGTGAGTGCAAAGGGCAGGGGGGCTCGCCCCTTGGCCCGGCCAGAAAACAAAAAGGCGTCCACACGGACCACGCGGGCTGACCAGCCCCAACGCACTCCATGAAGACGCCAACGTCCTGTTCGCCCAATCCGCCATTGCACCGGGCTGACACGCGGCCAGCGTTGGCCGCGCCTTACGGCAAGCAATGGCTATGCCAGTGCCCGTGCAAGCAGCTGTTTGGGCAAAAAACCAGCGAATGTGCAGGTATTTATTGCGCTGGAGGCTATCGAAATGGAAGCAGATTCACCCATTCGGTGCTCACATTGGTGCACTACAGCGCGGCAACGCGTGCTGTGTTGGTGTTTTGCACCAAGTTGGATATGGTGTGCGGCGGCACCAACAACTTGTTTCAAATCACGCCGATTGCGCGTACGATGAAATCGGCATCTTCCACTGTTGCGTTGCTCTCCAGAACAGGGCAACCAGTCCTTCCGAAGAGGTTCCCATGCGCGTCAATCTGCCGGTCAGCCAGCACGAATATGCGTTTCCTAAGGGCCAGACCCTGGTGTCCACCACGGACCTCAAGGGCCGCATCCTGTACTGCAACCCGATGTTCATCGAGGTCAGCGGTTACGAAAAGGAAGAGTTGCTGGGCCAGCCCCACAACATCGTGCGACACCCCGACATGCCCGAGGAGGCCTACCGCGACATGTGGGAGACCATTGCCAAGGGCATCCCCTGGTCGGCCCCCGTCAAGAACCGGCGCAAGGACGGCACGTTTTACTGGGTGATGGCCAACGTCACTCCACTCATGCAGGGCGACCAGCCCACCGGCTACATGTCCGTGCGCACCGAAGCGACGCGCGAGCAGATCCAGGCGGCGGATGCGTTATACAAGCAGATGCAGGCCGAAAAACAAGCCGGCACGCTGGTGCACCGGCTGTCGGCCGGTCAGCTGGTCAAAGACTCGCTTTGGGGCCGCGTGGGCCGGGCCCTGGCGCTGGGGCCCATGGGCAAGATGATGGCGTGCACCCTGCTGCTGGTGGTGGCCTCGTGGTGCGCCGCCTTGCTGGGCGGGCACACGCTGTCGCTGGCCTCGGGGGCGGCGTGGCTCGGGGTGGTGGTGTTGGCGCTGGGCATGGCGGTCTACCTGCACCAGGTCACGGTGGCACCGTTGTCGCAAATGCTGTTGTGGGCCAACCGCATGGCAGCGGGTGACCTTACCCAGAAGATATCGGCCACGCGCAGTGACACCGTGGGCCAGCTGCAAAAGGCGCTGGCGCAGCTCAACGTGAACCTGCTGTCCATCGTGCGCGACGCGCGGCAGGAGAGCGAGCATATGCAGGTCTCCACCCGGGAGATCGCCCAGGGCAACCAGGACCTGTCGTCGCGCACCGAGGCGCAGGCCAGCAACCTGCAGCAGACGGCCGCATCGATGGAAGAGATCACCGGCACCGTCAAGCAGACCGCAGAATCCGCGCGCCAGGCCTCGGTGCTGGCCACGCAGGCCACCCAGGTCGCCGAGCGCAGCAGCAGTGCGGTGGACGGTGTGGCCGACACCATGAAGCAGATCCAGGCCGCGTCCGGCCGCATCAGCGAGATCACGCAGCTGATCGACTCCATTGCCTTCCAGACCAACATCCTCGCGCTGAACGCAGCTGTGGAGGCGGCCCGCGCTGGCGACCAGGGGCGTGGCTTTGCGGTGGTGGCCTCGGAGGTGCGCAGCCTGTCGCACCGCACGCTCTCGGCCGCCAAGGAGATCCGCCAGCTCATCGATGACTCGGCCACCAAGGTCACTGAAGGCCATGAAAAGACCGATGCAGCGCAAAAGACCATGGCCGAGTCGCTGGAGCTGGTGCGCCGGGTCAACACGCTGATCGGCGAGATCCACAGCGCGTCGAATGAGCAGCTCAGCGGCATCTCGCAGGTCAACTCGGCCGTGGCGCAGCTCGATACCATCACGCAGCAAAACGCCGCGCTGGTGGAAGAGAACGCGGCATCGGCCATGCAGCTCAATGGCCAGGCGCAGACCATGACCGAGACGGTGCAGGTGTTCCGCATCGACGCGTCGGCTCCCACCCAGTCGCGCGATGCGGTGGCGCTGCGCAAGGAGATGAAGGCCTCGTCGAGCAGCCGGGCGCTGGCGGCGGCCTGAGTTTTTGCGGAGCCGCGCCGCACGGTGCCGCCCCCGAGCCGGCACGTTGCCTCAGTGCCCCCCTGCAACGGATGTCGCCAAGCCTCAGTCAGCGTGTTGCCGGGGGCGGGCGCTCAGCGGACCAGGAGGCATCAGGTGCTCTCGCGCACTGTCAGTTCAAACCCCAGATTCACAGAGTTGTGCTCGGGCACCTCGCCGCGCATCAGCGCCAGCAGCATGCGTGCGCTGGCCTCGCCCACGGCGGTGCGGGGTGTGCGCACCGTGGTCAGCGGCGGCAGCATCTGGTCGCTGCCTGCCAGGTCGTTGAAGCCCGCAATCGCCACCTGACCGGGCACCGAAAGACCCAGGCGCTGCGCGGCCAGCAGGCCACCCTGGGCCAAGTCGTCATTGCAGAAGAACACGGCATCGACACCTGGGCGGGTGCGCAGCAGTTCTTCCAGCAGTTCGCCACCGAGCCGCATCGAAGAAGGCTGCGGGCTCAGCAGTTCCAGCTTGGGGTCGTACAGGCCTGCGTCGCGCAGACAGCGGCGGTAGCCCTCGGCGCGCTGCATGGTGCGCGGGTCCAGCTGGGCGGCCACAAAGGCGATCTTTTGGTAGCCCCGTGCCAGCAGGTGGGCCGTCATGCTGTGGCCCGCGTCCTGCTGCGAAAAGCCTACGCAGAACACGCCGGGCGCCGAGGTCATCTCCATCAGGTGCACGCAAGGCACGCCGCTTGCAGCAATCAGGTGGCGCGAGGCCTCGGTGCGGTCAAAGCCGGTGACCAGCAGGCCCGCCGGGCGGTGCGCGAGGTAGGTGCGCAGCAGTTGCTCTTCCTCTTGCGGGTCGTAGTGCGTCACGCCGATCAGCGCCTGGTAGCCGTGCGGGAACAGGGTGCGGTGCACGGCTTCCAGCACGTCCACAAACAGCGCGTTGGACAGCAGCGGCACCAGCACCGGCACCTGCACGCTGCGCTGTGATGCCAGTGCGCGGGCGGCGGGGTCGGGCACATAGCCCAGTTGCTCTGCCGCGGCCTTCACGCGCTGCACCAGTTCTTGCGCCACGCCACGTTCACCCCGCAAGGCGCGGGACGCGGTGATGGGGCTGACCTCGGCGGCCTTGGCCACGTCGCTCAGTGTGATGCGGCCGCTGGAACGGCGTTTGGCGTCGGGTTTTGTCTCGGGTTTGTTCAAGGGTTAACCCTCATGGGGCTGGGAATGGATCTGGTTAGGATAGCGCTGTCCAAACTCTGGGGCAAGGCAACGCCAGCCATTTTGGATCAAGTTGCTCAGGTTGCCACAGTTTGTGCGGCATCCAGACCGGGTGCCTTTTTTATGGATTGTTTGGATAGCGCTACCAATATGAGTTTTCAAGTGTCACCCGCTTTTGTGGTCGTCATGGGCGTGGCGGGCTGCGGCAAGTCCAGCCTGGGTTCTGCCCTGGCACAGGCCGAGGGCCTGGCCCTGATCGAAGGGGACGACCACCACAGTCCTGCCAGCCGCGAAAAGATGCGCCAGGGCATTGCACTGACCGATGCAGACCGGGAAGGCTGGCTGACCACCTTGGGGCAACTGCTGCAAGCCCAGCCCCAGGGCGCGGTGCTGACCTGCTCGGCGCTCAAGAAGGTCTACCGGGACCGGTTGCGGAACGCCTGCCCCGGGCTGCGTTTCGTCTTTCTGGAGATCGACCGCGCGAGCGCAGGCCAACGCGTGGCCGCCCGTGCGGGCACCCACTTTTTCTCCAGCGCCTTGGTGGACAGTCAGTTCGCCACGCTGGAATCCCCCGTGGGCGAGGCGGGCGTGCTGCGCCTGGATGCATTGCTGGACCTGCCCACGCTGCAACAGCAAGCCTCGGCCTGGCTGGCCACGAAGGAGACCGCATGAGTTCCCCCGCACATCAAGCCGTGCCGCAGAGCCGCTTTGCCCGGGTCTCCCAGGTGCTCATGGCCAGCTGCCTGGGCGTGATGGCCGTGGCCGTGTTCATCAACGTGGTGCTGCGCTACGGCTTTGGCAGTGGCGTGGCGGCCAGCGAAGAGCTGTCGCGTTTGCTGTTCGTCTGGATGGTGTTCATCGGTGCCGCAGCGGCCTACCCCGCAGGGGAGCACATGGCCTTCACCAGCCTGGCGGGCCTGCTGGCCCAACGCCCGGTGGCCTTTGGTGTGCTCACGGCCGTGATCCGGCTGCTGGTGATGGCCGCCTGCGCCATGCTGGCCTGGGGGGCCTGGCAACAGGTGGTGGTGGGCATGGGCAGCCGCTCGGTGGTCATGGCCTACCCGGTGGCCTTGCTGCCACTGCCGGCCTTTTTGTGTGCGGTGGCCATCGGGGTAATGGCGACCATGGAATTGATTCAACGCAAGCCCTTGGACCTGGGCCATGGCGCGGAGGTGGAGTGATGTTCGGACTGACGCCTGAAGCCTTGGCCTTTGTGGTCTTTTCGCTGGGCATGCTGGTGCTGATGGGCACCGGCATGAACATGGGCCTCGCCCTGGTGCTCACGGGCGCTGGCATGGCCTGGGTGCTGGACTTCTGGGACGCGCAGTTGCTGGCCCAGAACCTGGTGGCGGGGGTGGACAGCTTTCCGCTGCTGGCCGTGCCCTTCTTTATCCTGGCCGGTGAGCTGATGAACTCGGGCGGCATCAGCCGCCGCATCATCGACATGGCGCAGGCCTGGGTGGGGCACATCCGGGGCGGGTTGGGCTATGTGGCCATTGGCGCTGCGGTGCTCATGGCCAGCATGAGCGGCTCGGCCCTGGCCGACACGGCAGCCCTGGCCACCATCCTCTTGCCCATGATGCGGCAGCAGGGCTACCCCATGAACACGTCTGCCGGGCTGATCGCCTCGGGCGGCATCATCGCGCCCATCATCCCGCCGTCCATGCCGTTCGTGATCTATGGCGTGACGACCAACACCTCGATCTCGGCGCTGTTTGTGTCGGGCATCGTGCCGGGGCTGATGATGGGTGTGGGCCTCATCTTTGCCTGGCGCTGGGTGCTGCGCGGCATGGACCTGCCCCAGGGCGAGCCCCTGCCCATCAAGGACCGCCTGCGCTCCACGGTGCGCGCTTTCTGGGCCATGCTGATGCCGCTCATCATCATCGGCGGCATGAAGACGGGGGTGTTCACCCCCACGGAAGCCGCCGTGGTGGCCGCGTTCTACGCCCTGGTGGTGGCGCTGTTCGTGCACCGCGAGATGAAGCTGGCCGACATCTATGGCGTGCTGGTGCGCGCAGCCAAGACGACTTCTATCGTGATGTTTTTGTGTGCTGGCGCCCAGGTGGCCAGCTACATGATCACGCTGGCCGATTTGCCCAACGTGCTCACCAACTGGCTGGGCCCGCTGGTGGAGAACCCACGCCTGCTGATGGCCGTGATGATGATCGTGCTGGTGCTCATCGGCACGGCGCTGGACCTTACGCCCACCATCCTGATCTTTGCGCCCGTGATGCTGCCCATCGCCGTCAAGGCGGGGATCGATCCGGTGTATTTCGGTCTGATGTTCGTGCTCAACGGCGCCATCGGCCTCATCACCCCGCCGGTCGGCACCGTGCTCAACGTGGTCGCCGGGGTAGGGCGCATCTCGATGCACAGCGTCATCAAGGGCGTGAACCCGTTTCTCATCACCTACGTGCTGATCCTGGCGTTGCTGGTGGTCTTCCCGCAGATCGTGACTGCGCCCGTCGTCTGGCTGCGCTAGCCGTTAGCTGTTTGCTTGTTCCTCTTCCCCGTTTTTCTTGCCAATGGAGACAACCATGAAAACTTTCCGTCGCACCCTGCTGGCCGCTCTGTCGGTCGCTGCCATCACCTGCTCGTTCCAGGCCGCAGCCCAAGACTTCAAGCCGCGCATCATCCGTTTTGGCTACGGTCTGAATGAGGACTCCAACCAGGGCCGGGCCACCAAGCTGTTTGCCCAGGAAGTGGAAAAGGCTTCGGGCGGCAAGATGAAGATTCGCGCCATCGGGGCCGCCGCGCTGGGCTCGGACGTGCAGATGCAGCAGGCTCTGATCGGCGGCGCGCAGGAGATGATGGTGGGCTCCACGGCCACGCTGGTGGGCATCACCAAAGAGATGGCGATCTGGGACACGCCGTTCCTGTTCAATAACGCCAAGGAAGCCGATGTGGTGCTGGACGGCCCCGTGGGCCAGAAGGTGATGGACAAGCTGCAGGAAAAGGGTCTGGTGGGTCTTGTGTACTGGGAGAACGGCTTCCGCAACCTCACCAACAGCAAGCGCCCGGTCAACAAGCTGGAAGACATGGACGGCATCAAGCTGCGCGTGATGCAGAACAACGTGTTCCTCGACAGCTTCAAGACCCTGGGCGCCAATGCCGTGCCGCTGCCGTTCTCCGAACTCTTCACCGCGCTGGAAACCAAGACGGTGGACGGCCAGGAGAACCCCTACAACACCATCCTGTCGAGCAAGTTCTATGAGGTGCAGAAGTACCTCACGGTGACCAACCACGTCTACAGCCCCTGGATCGTGCTGGTCAGCAAGAAGTACTGGGACGGCCTGTCGAAAGCCGAGCAGAAGGTGCTGCTCGATGCCGCCAAGAAGAGCCGCGACTTCGAGCGCCAGGACACGCGTGCCGAGGCCGACAAGGCGCTGGCCGACCTCAAGGGCAAGGGCATGCAGGTCAACGAACTGCCCGCCGCCGAAGCCAACCGCATGCGCGAAAAGCTCAGTGCTGTGAACGCCAGCATTGCCGCCAACGTGGGTGAGGGTTTGTGGAAGGAAGTGCAGGGAGCCGTGGCCCAGGCGCGCGCTGGCAAGTAAGTCGGGGTGGACGCCATTGGCAGCCTTTGAGCTGTCGATGGCGGGCTTCGACCCATCCGTGTAGCGAAGCGCCATGAAAAAGGCCGAGGCCCCTGTTGGGGCCTCGGCCTTTTGGCATTTGCAATCTTCCACCTGCACCGGAGTGCAGGCCGATCCAATTACAGGGAGCCGATTTCGCCGGAAGAGATCTGGCCGGTGCGCACGGCTTCAGCAGCCTGGGCACGCACAGCAGCACGGTCAGCGGTGGACTTGTAGGTCACCACACGCGAACCAGCGGGTTCGATGCTGCGTGTTTGAGCCACGGTAGCGGCTTCGGCTTGCACTTCAGCGCGGGTGCGGTTGGTTTCGAACTTGGTGGCGAATTGCGAAGCATCGGCTTCGTCAGCCTGGGCACCAAAAGAGGCGAAAGCAGCCACAGCAGCGATGGAGAGGAAACGGGCAGTGTTGTTCATGGTGAAACTCCTGTGAAATTCAAAAAATTGGGGACGATGTGTCTGGAATACGCGGGGGGTGACGTGGTGGATTCAACGGGTTGAATCAGCCGCCTTCAGCGGGGCCCACGCGGCCAGTGCGCATGGCTTGTGCAGCAGCTTCAGCACGCACGGCAGCGCGGTCAGCCGTGGACTTGTAGGTCACCACGCGGGAGCCAGCGGGCTCTTGGCTGCGCATTTGCACGGCGGTGGTGGCTTCAGCGATCACTTCAGCGCGGGTGCGGCTGGTCTGGAATTGGGTGGCGAATTGCGAAGCATCGGCTTCGTCAGCCTGGGCGCCAAAAGAGGCGAAAGCAGCCACAGCGGCGATAGACAGGAAACGTGCGGTGTTGTTCATGATGGAAATCCTTGAAGTTAAAAAAGCGTCTCAAAAAACCGGGTGAAGATCAGAAACGACTCGCTTCGCACCGGGTTCGGTGAGTCGCCTTGCGGGTTCGGCTCATCGATGGGATGAACTGTACGCCGGTGCTGTTCAGAGAAAAACCACTGAGTCGCGAACTAACTGTTCCAGTATTGGAAACAATCTTTCGGGCTGTCTGCCGTGTTTGCCGGCCTTCGGAACCGTGGCGGTTTGCCATGGAAACCGCTGGGCGCTGGCACGCGGCAGATGCCGGAAAGAGGTGTGTGGTCGGTGCGGTGAACATGGGCTCCATCGTGCCGGGGCAGCCCGGGGGCGTCGTCTCGCCGCGGTTTCGCTTCTTTTCAGTTTGTTTCGCGGCGTGCGCTATGCAACGGCGCGGAAACATCCGTTGCGTTCGCCGCGCAACAGCACGCTCAAAAAGCGCCGCACATGGGGCTTGCGTGGGTTGCGCCCACGGGGCTTATGGGCTGAAATCTCTCTGTGCCTGTTTCCGTTTTCACGAGGGAGGTTTCCATGACCGCAGTCGCCAAGATTCTTCAGTCCAAACCCGACGCCACCGTCCACACCATCAGCCCTGCTGCCTCCGTGCTGGATGCCCTCCAGCTCATGGCCGACAAGGGCATTGGCGCGCTCATCGTGACCGAGGGCGCGTCCATCGTCGGCATCTTCACCGAGCGGGACTACGCCCGCAAAATTGCCCTCATGGGGCGCACGTCGGCCGTCACCCAGGTCAAGGATGTGATGACAACCGCTGTGATGTTTGTGCGCCCGGACCAGACCAGCGAGCAGTGCATGCAGCTCATGAGCAACAACCGCCTGCGCCACCTGCCCGTGGTGGACAACGGCAAGCTGGTGGGCATGATTTCCATTGGCGACCTGGTCAAGGACATCATCTCCGAGCAGAAATTCATCATTGAGCAGTTGGAGAACTACATCACCGGGAGCCATTGAGGGCAGCTCCCCGAGGCGCTATGCGCCTTCTGCCCCTTCTCTGAAGGGTTGTGCCGTTCGGGAAGGGGGACGCACCCGGCGCGATGGGGCGCCCCTTGGGGGGGCTATGGTCCTGGCATGGGTACCTAAACAAAAAGGGCTCTGACCGATCTGGTCAGTGCCCTTTCCTTTTGGTGGTCTGCGCGGTGTCTGAGCTGGCCGCTCAGGCAGCTTTTTCGACGTGGCCCTGCCGCGTATAGAGAAAGTCGATCACCGCCTTGCGGTAGTGCACGTACTGCGGGTCCTCGGCCAGTTCCACGCGCTTGCGGGGGCGGGGCAAGTCCACGGTCAGCACCTCGCCAATCGTGGCGGCCGGGCCGTTGGTCATCATCACGATCTTGTCGGACAGCAGCACGGCCTCGTCCACGTCGTGGGTCACCATGACCACGGTGCTTTGGGTGCGGGCCACGATCTCCAGCAGTTCGTCCTGCAGCTTGGCGCGGGTGAGGGCGTCGAGCGCGCCGAAGGGCTCGTCCATCAGCAGCACCTGAGGCTCCATGGACAGCGCCCGGGCAATGCCCACGCGCTGCTTCATGCCGCCCGAGATTTCGCCGGGGCGCTTCTGCCCCGCGTGCGTCAGGCCCACCAGAGCCAGCGCGGCATCGGTGCGGGCCTTGAGCTGGGCCTTGGTTTCCTTGGCGCCAAACACGCGTTCCACCGCGAGGTAGATATTGTCAAAGCAGGTGAGCCAGGGCAGCAGCGAGTGGTTCTGGAACACCACGGCGCGCTCAGGCCCCGGGCCCTTGATCTCCTTGTTGGCGCACAGCAGCGCGCCATTGGTGGGCGTGGTCAGGCCCGCGATGAGGTTGAGCAGGGTGGACTTGCCGCAGCCGGAGTGGCCGATGAGCGCGACGAACTCGCCTTTGGCAATCGTCAGGTGAATGTCGCGCAGCGCCGGGAACAGGCCCTTGGCCGTCTTGAAGGTCTGCTCGACGCCGTGGATCTCGATGAACTTGGTGGTGAGAGAGGCATGCATTGGGAACTCCTGGTTTTTTCGAGGACCACCGTGGAACCGGCTTTGCCGGGCCACGGGTGGTGCCCCCTTTAGGGGGTGACGTGCCGCAGGCGCGGCTCAGGGGTGGGTCAAGTTTTGACCTCTTCGAACGTAAATGCGGTGGCCAGCTTGATGAGTGCGTACTCCAGCAGCAGCCCGACGATGCCGATCACAAAGATCGCGATGATGATGTTCTTGACGTTGAGGTTGTTCCACTCGTCCCACACCCAAAAGCCGATGCCCACGCCGCCGGTCAGCATCTCGGCCGCCACGATGACGAGCCACGCGGTGCCCACGGCCAGGCGCACGCCGGTCAGCATGTAGGGCAGCACGGCGGGGAAGAGGATCTTGGTGGCGATCTTCCATTCGCTCAGGTTTAGCACGCGCGCCACGTTCATGTAGTCCTGCGGCACGCGCTGCACGCCCACGGCGGTGTTGATGATCATGGGCCAGATGGAGCAGATGAAGATGGTCCAGATGGCGGCCGGGTTGGCGCCCTTGAAGACCAAGAGGCCAATCGGCAGCCAGGCCAGGGGCGACACAGGGCGCAGCAGGCTGATCAGCGGGTTGAACATGCGCGACAGAAAGCTGAAGCGCCCGATCACGAAGCCCGCCGGAATGCCCACCAGTGCCGCCATGCCAAAGCCGATGGCCACGCGCTGCAGGCTCATCAGCACGTTCCAGCCCACGCCCTGGTCGTTGGGGCCGTTGCGGTAGAAGGGGTTGCTGAACACCTCCAGCGCCTGCTGCCAGGTGTCCTTGGGGCTGGGGATGCTGCCGCCCGTGGTGGTGGAGACCACCGCCCACAGGCCGATGAGCAGGCCCAGGCCACACAGCGGCGGCAGCACGGCCAGCCAGAAGCTGCGCGAGAGGGCGGACCAGTCGCGGCCAGTGGCCGCGCTGGAGGGCGTTGCAGGTGCCTTGGGGGCAGATATCGCAGCCTTTTGGCTTCTTGCGCTAGTGGATGATGCGCTTGCAGCTACAGTATTCATAGCATTCTGTGCGGCCACGGGGGCTGCATCCAACGGGGAATGAAAGACGGCACTGACCATGGTGTTCTCCTGTGCAGGGCTTGCTTGCGGGGTGGCCGGACGGGCGCTGGGGCAGGGTTGCCGTCAGGCCTTGATCTTGAAACCGTCGGCGTACTTGGCGGGGTCCTTGCCATCCCACACCACGCCGTCGATGAGCTTGCTGGTGCGCAGCACGTCCTTGGGCACGCTGATCTTCATGGCACTGGCCACCGACTTGTACAGCTCGACCTGGTTGACTTCCTTGGCCACGGCCAGGTAGTCGGGGTGGCTCTTGAGCAGGCCCCAGCGTTTGTGCTGCGTGAGGAACCACATGCCGTCCGACAGGTAGGGGAAGTTCACCGCACCGTCGTTGAAGAACTTCATGTGGTTGGGGTCGTCCCAGGTCTTGCCCAGCCCGTTCTGGTAGCGGCCCAGGATGCGCTGGTTGATGGCGTCCACGCCGGTGTTCACATATGCCTTGCCAGCCACGGTTTCGGCCATCTTCATCTTGTTGGAGAGGCTGGCATCGATCCACTGGCTGGCTTCGAGCACGGCCATCATCACGGCGCGCGTGGTGTTGGGGTACTTCTTGACGAACTCGGCCGTGGTGCCCAGCACTTTTTCGGGGTGGTCCTTCCAGATGTCCTGCGTGGTGTTGGCGGTGATGCCGATGCCATCCATGATGGCGCGGTGGTTCCAGGGCTCGCCCACACAAAAGCCGTCCATGTTGCCCACGCGCATGTTGGCCACCATCTGCGGCGGCGGCACGGTGATGAGCTTGGCGCCCGACAGCGGGTTGATGCCCGCCGCGGCCAGCCAGTAGTGCATCCACATCGCGTGGGTGCCGGTGGGGAAGGTGCCCGCAAACGTGTATTCGCGCTTCTCGCTGGCCATGAGCTTGGCCAGGGATGGGCCATCCACCGCGCCCTTGTCTGCCAGCGCCTTGGACAAGGTGATGGCCTGTCCGTTGTTGTTCAGGCTCATCAGTACGGCCATGTCCTTCTTGGGGCCGGCGGTGCCCAGATGCACGCCGTAGACCAGGCCGTACAGCACATGGGCAAAGTCCAGTTCGCCGTTCACCAGCTTGTCGCGCACGCCGGCCCAACTGGCTTCCTTGTTAGGGACGATGGTCACGCCGTATTTCTTGTCGAAGCCCAGCACCGAAGCCATGACCACGCTGGCGCAGTCGGTCAGCGGGATGAAGCCGATCTTGACTTCCTTCTTCTCGGGGGCGTCGGAGCCCGCTGCGTGGACAAGCGCGCGCAGCGCGGGGCTCACACCCACAGCGCCCACGGTGGCGGCCTGCAGCACGGTGCGGCGGTTGAGGCTGGTTTTCAACAGATCGGTCATGGGGCATCCCTGGTGGCGTGAAAAACAAAAAAGGCGTCCTCACACCGCGCCTGGCTGGCTGCATCAAAGCAACGCCGGGAGCGGGTGGGGACGCCTTTGTCCTGGGTGGAGCCTGGAACGGGTCCGGGGCTCCTCGCCAGCACCGGCCCGCCGTTGGGTCAGTGCTGTCAGTGGTCAGACCTGCATTGGTCTTGCACTGTGCAATGCAAAGCGCGTGCCAGCGCCTGCTGCGCCATGTTGGAGCGCTGGATGCTATGGAATAAATAGCTGTCTGTGGTTGATCAATAAGCGCTACACGCCTGTGGAGCTTGCAGCAGGGATATTCTTGTTGTGATGAGAGTGGTCGCACTGCCTTTGTGCGGCGCACCATTTGGGAGGGCTGGGAGGGGCCGCCGCAATGGGGCGCGGCCCTGGCGAGGGATGCCGGGCAAGGTCCGCCCGCAGCGATGCTAAATAAGGGGAGCGGCACAGCCGCTCAAGGGGCGTGGCTTCTAGCCCAGCAGATCCATCACATCCAGCATGCGCTGCGCCACATCCACCAGCTTCAGGCCCTTGTCCATGGCCGTCTTGCGCAGCTTTTCGTAGGCGGCCTGTTCGGTCAGGCCTTGGCGCTGCATCAGTAGGCCCTTGGCGCGGTCGATGGTCTTGCGGTCGCGCAGCTCGGTCTTGGCATCGGCCAGCTCGGCACGCAACGCCTGTTCGTGCTGGAAGCGCGCCATGGCCACGTCCAGGATGGGGCGGATGCGCTGGGGTGCCAGCCCTGCCACGATGTAGGCAGACACGCCCGCAGCCACGGCATCCTTGACGTGCGAGGTGTCCTCGTCGTTGGTGAACATCACGATGGGGCGGCGCTCGTCGCGCGTGGCCATCACCACATGCTCCAGCGCGTCGCGGGCTTCGCTCTCGGCGTCCACGATGATCAGGTCGGGCTGTAGCTGGGCGATGCGCTCGCTCAGGAACACATCGGCGGGCAGCGTGGCCACCAGGTTGAAGTTGTTCTCCAGCAGCCCGATGCGCAGCGCCCGCGACCGCTCCGCCTGTTCCACGGCGTGTTCGTCGTCAGGGTCGGCGACTGCCAGATCCGGGGCCACCACCACGATGCGCAAAGCCTCATTCATACCGGCGAGGATAAGCAATTTTTACGCCACAAATTGGTGCGCCGGGGTGGTGCACACCCTCCGCGGGCCCGTGCAAACTCCCTGCGCTCCGGGTTATCCCGGCCCCAGGCCCGCTGCGCCTCGCGGTACTGGTCCCCGTTGCAGGGCCTGAAAGTTGCTAATACTGACACCGTGGGAGGGCATACCCGGTAGCCCGCCCAGCAGGGCGTCGCATATACATCTGCACACACAGTCACACTGAAATGGAGTTTTTTGCATGAACAAGCACATCAACCGGCGCCGCTTCTCGGCCAGCATGGCCTTGACCGCAGTGGCGACTGCCGCACTCCTGACCGGATGCGGCAAGGTGCCGGACACCATCAAAATTGGTGTAGCGCAGCCCCTTTCTGGCCCGCTGGGCGCCCTGGGGCAGGATCTGCTCAACGGCGTGAAGCTGGCGGTGGATGAACTCAACAAGTCCGGCTACACCGTGGACGGCAAACGCGTGACGCTGGAGGTCGTGTCCGTGGACGACAAGGCCGACGCCACCACCGGCAAGGCTGTGGCGCAGCAGCTGGTGGATGCGGGCGTGGTCGCGGTGGTGGGCCACCTCAACTCGGGCGTGAGCATCGAGACGGCCCCCATCTACGCCGCCAAAGACATTCCACAGATCGCCATCTCCACCAACCCCAAGTTCACCCAGCTCGGGTTCCCGACCACGTTCCGCATGGTGGCCAACGACACCTTGCAGGCGCGCGCCATCGGCTCGTTTGCCGCCACGCAGCTGGGCGCCAATCGCTACGCCGCGCTGGACGATGGCACGCCCTACGGCAAGGGCCTGGCCGACGGTGCTGCCGCGCAGCTCAAGGCCGAGAAAAAAGAAGTGGTGGTGCGCAAGTCGTTCGACGACAAGACCGTGGCCTTTGACGAACTGGCCGGTGAACTCAAGGCCGCCAACGTGGAGGTGATCGTCTCGACCCTCAACGACTTCCAGGCCCTGGCGCTGCTTGAATCGCTCAAGAAGGTAGACCACACCAAGGTCAGCCTGCTGGGCGGCGACACCATCAAGACTACCGACATGACCAAGGGCGCGGGCATCGTGCAGGGGCTCTACGCCACCTCGCCCGTGCTGGAAGCCAAGGAGTTCACCACCGGCAAGCCTTTCCTTGAAAAGTACATCGCCGCTTTCAAGAAGCCCCCGGCCTACGGCGGCCACTACAGCTATGACAGCACCTACGTGCTCTCGGCCGCCATCCAGAAAGCCAAGTCCGCCGACCCCAAGGACATCACCAAGGCCCTGCACAGCATCAACGGTTACGCCCCGGTGATCGGCACCATGACCTGGGACGACAAGGGCGAGCAACGCTACGGCGCTGTGGGGGTGTACGAGCTGCGCAGCGGCAACTGGGAACTGCGCATGCGGTCGGACCGCTGGTAATCAGGCCTGCAAGGACGGATCAGCCCCGGGTTTTACACTCGGGGCATGAGCTTGCTGATCCTGGGTATTGAATCTTCGTGCGACGAAACCGGCGTGGCATTGGTCCGTTCCACGGGCGATGCCGTGCCTACGCTGCTGTCGCACGCGCTGCACAGCCAGATCGAGATGCACCAGGCCTATGGCGGCGTGGTGCCAGAGCTGGCCAGCCGCGACCACATTCGCCGTGTGCTGCCGCTGGCCAAAGAGGTGCTGGCCGAGTCCGGGCAGACGCTGGCCGATGTGGATGTGGTGGCCTACACACGCGGCCCGGGTCTGGCCGGCGCGCTGCTGGTGGGGGCGGGCGTAGCCTGCGCCCTGGGTGCGGCGCTCAACAAGCCGGTGCTGGGTGTGCACCATCTCGAGGGGCATTTGCTGTCGCCCTTCCTCAGTGCCGACCCACCGGAATTTCCTTTTGTGGCTTTGCTCGTTTCGGGCGGCCACACCCAGCTGATGCGTGTGGACGGCGTGGGCCGCTATGAGATCCTGGGCGAGACCATTGACGATGCGGCGGGCGAGGCGTTTGACAAATCCGCCAAGCTCATGGGGTTGGGCTATCCGGGTGGTCCGGCGCTGTCCCGGCTGGCGGAGCAAGGCAGTGCCACGGCCTTCAAGCTGCCACGGCCTTTGTTGCACAGCGGTGATCTGGATTTTTCGTTTGCCGGGCTCAAGACGGCCGTGCTCACACAGGCCAAGAAGCTGGGCGATGAATTCGAGGCACGCAAGGCCGACCTGGCCGCGAGCACCGAGGCCGCGATTGTCGAAGTGCTGGTGAAGAAAACCCTGGCCGCCCTCAAGCAGACCGGCCTGAAGCGTGTGGTGGTCGCCGGTGGCGTGGGCGCCAACCGGCACCTGCGCGCCCAGCTCAACGCCGCCTGCGCCGCAGCCAAGGTGCGCGTGCACTACCCCGAGCTGCACCTGTGCACCGACAACGGCGCCATGATTGCCATGGCTGCTGCGATGCGCCTACAGGCCGGGCAGCAGCAGGCCAATACCGACTACGCGTTTGACGTCAAGCCTCGTTGGCCGCTGGATGCGATCACAGTTTGAAATTTGAGTGAAAATGACCGCTAGCGCTTGTCCACAAAGCGCTAGCAGCTATCTTTTTTAAACTTCAGAAAGGGTAGTGGCGGGGAGTAGTCTGCACTGTGATCCAGCGCAGTTCGGTGAACTCACGCACCCCGGCCATGCCGCCAAAGCGGCCGTAGCCCGAACTCTTCACGCCACCAAACGGCATCTGGCCTTCGTCGTGCACCGTGGGGCCGTTGACGTGGCAGATGCCCGATTCGATGCGCGCGGCCACGTTCCAGGCCTTGGCGACGTCGCGGCTGAACACGGCGGACGACAGGCCGAACTCGTTGTCGTTGGCGCAGGCAATGGCTTCTTCCACACCGTTCACACGCACCACGGGCTTGACGGGGCCGAACGATTCTTCGCGGTAAATGTCCATCTCGGCCGTCACGTGGTCCAGCACGGTGGCCTGCATGAGTGTGCTGTCGCTCTTGCCGCCGCAGACCAGCTTGGCGCCCTTGGCCAGTGCGTCGTCGATGAGGGCGTTGCAGCGGTGCACCGTGGCCATGTCCACCACCGAGCCCAGCACCACCGGGCCCTTGCGCGGGTCGCCCAGGGGCAGGGCCTTGGCGCGCTCGCCCAGCTTGGTCACAAACTCGTCGGCCACGGCGTTGTCCACGATGATGCGTTCGGTGGACATGCAGATCTGGCCCGAGTTGGCGAACGCGCCAAACACGGTGCCCGCCACGGCGGCGTCGATGTCTGCGTCATCCAGCACCAGCAGCGGGGCCTTGCCGCCCAGCTCCAGCACCACGGGCTTGAGGTACTTGGCGCAGGTCTGCGCAATGATGCGGCCCACCTTGGTGGAGCCGGTGAAGTTGATGCGGCGCACCGCCGGGTGGGCCACGATGGCCTCGACCACAGCACCCGCATCGGCCGGGGCGTTGGTCACAAAGTTCACCACCCCAGCGGGCAAACCAGCCTCCTGCAGCGCCTCGATGATGAGGCCGTGCGTGGCGGGGCACAGCTCCGAGCCTTTCAGGATCACCGTGTTGCCACAGGCCAGTGGCGTGGCGATGGCGCGCACGCCCAGGATGACGGGTGCGTTCCACGGTGCAATGCCCAGCACCACACCCGCCGCCTGGCGCACACCCATGGCCAGGCTGCCCGGCACGTCGGACGGAATCACTTCGCCTGCAATCTGCGTGGTCAGGGCGGCGGCCTCTTGCAGCAGGCCGGCAGCCAGGTGCACGTTGAAACCGGCCCACATGCCCGAGGCGCCGGTCTCGGCCGCCATGGCCACCGCAAAGTCGGCCGTGCGGGCCTCCAGCGCGTGTGCGGCCTTGAGCAGCAGCGCGCGGCGGGCGTTGGGGCCCAGGGCCGACCAGGCCGGGAAGGCCTTGGCGGCTGCGTCGGCAGCGGCCTTGGCATCGGCCACGCTGGCGGCGGGGGCCGTGGTGGCGATGGACCCGTCGAGCGGGTTGCGGCGCTCAAACGTGGCGCCGCCGGTGGCTTGCACGCGCGCGCCGTTGATCAGCATGGAAATGGCAGTCATGGATGAAAGCTCCTGAAAAAGAACAAATGAAAAAGGGGGAGGAAGGGGTTTCAGGCCACGCCGAGATAGGCCTGGCGCACCACATCGGACTGCAGCAGTTCAGCGGCAGCGCCAGACGCCACGATGCGCCCGCGCTCCAGCACGTAGCCGCGCTGCGCTATCTGCAGTGCCTTGCGCACGTTCTGCTCGACCATGAGCACCGTTACGCTCTGTGCGGCAATGCGCTGCACGATGGCCAGCAGCTCATCGACCATGCGCGGCGCCAGGCCCAGCGAGGGCTCGTCCAGCATCAACAGGCGCGGGCCGCTCATCATCGCGCGGGCCACGGCCACCATCTGCTGCTCGCCGCCGCTCATGGTGCCCGCGAGCTGCGTGGCGCGTTCCTTGAGGCGCGGGAAGTCTTCGAATGCCTGGTGCAACCGCTCGGCCCGCACCCGTGATGGCACCAGCCAGCCGCCCAGCTCTAGGTTCTCGGTCACCGTCATTTGCGGGAACAGCTGGCGGCCCTCGGCCACCAGCGCCAGGCCGCGCTGCACGCAGGCGGTGGCGTTCATCGCGGGCAGATCGGTGCCGTCCAGCGCCACGGTGCCCGTGCGCGGCAGCAGCCCGGCCAGCGCCTTGAGCAGCGTGGTCTTGCCCGCGCCGTTGGGGCCGACGATGACGGTGATGCCGGGAGGGGCTTCGAGCGACAGGTCCTGTAGCACCTGAAAGCCGTGGTAGCCGGTGGTCAGGTTCTGCACTGTGAGGTGTGCGCCGCTCATGCCGTGGCTCCTTGTGCAGTGTCGCTGGTCATTTCGTCACCCAGATAGGCCTCGATCACCTGCGGGTCGCGCGCCACCTCGGCGGGTGTGCCGTCGGCAATCTTTCGGCCCTGGTGCAGCACCAGCACGCGCTCCACGTACTTGAGCAGCGTGGTGACCGCGTGCTCGATCCACACCACCGTGAGGCCCCAGTCATCGCGCAGGCGGCGGATGCGCTGGGCCATGGCGTTCACCTCGGCTTCGGTCAGGCCCGCAGCCACCTCGTCGAGCAACAACAGGCGCGGGCGGGTGCCCAGGGCCATGCCGATCTCCAGCAGGCGCTGCTGTGACGGCGTCACGTCGGCAGCGGGGCGGTCGGCCAGGTGCGCCAGGCCCAGCATGGCCAGGATTTCGCCTTCGCTGCGCAGGCCATCCGGCCCCTGGCGGTGGCGACCCGCGAACTGCATGCCAAAGCGCACGTTGTCGCGCACCGTCATGTCGGGGAACACGCGCGGCGTCTGGAAGGTGCGCGCAATGCCGTGGGCCGCGTAGTGGTGCGGGCCCTTGCCGGTGAGGTTGTCGGTGCCGCTCATCAGCGTGCCCGATGTGGGCGTCTGCACGCCCGAGATGGCGTTGAAGAACGTGGTCTTGCCCGCGCCGTTGGGGCCGATGATGCCGATGAGTTCACCCGTGTGCAGCGTGGCGCTCACGCCATCCACGGCGGTGAGGCCGCCAAAGCGCACGGTCACGGCGTCGATGGTCAACAGGGCTTCAGCCATGGTGTGCCTCCGCAGCTGCAGGCTTGCGCCGTTGCCACAGCGTGGCCAGGCCATTGGGCAGGTACATCACGCACAAGATCAGCAGCAGGCCCAGCACCATCATGTAGCCATAGGGCAGCTGCAGGCGCAGCGTTTCGGCCAGCAGGCTGAACACGATGGCCGCCAGGATGGGGCCACCCAGGCTGGTCGCGCCGCCAATCAGCGCGATCAGCACGGTCTGGAAGCCGATGAAGGGGCTGAATACGGCTGCTGGCTCGATGTACGTCCAGCGCACGGCCATGGCCGCGCCCACGGCGCCTGCAAAGGCGGCGGTGATGCCAAAGCCCGCGATCTTGGCCAGGCGCGTGTCCACGCCCAGCGTCTGGGCGCGCTGCTCGTCGGCACCAATGCCCGAGAGCGCCAGACCAAAGCGGCTGCGCTGGATGGCAATCGCCGTGGCGATGGCACCCGCCGCAATCAGCAGCACCGTGAGGTACACCGTCTCATTGCTGGGCACCACCGTGAGCACGCGGCCCACGGTGCCGGAGACCTGCTTTTCGACAAAGGTCACCGCGTGGCGGATCAGCTCGGTCATCCCGAACGTGAGCACCGCAAAGTAGGTGCCGCGCAGGTGCAGCACCGCCGCGCCCATCACCACGGCCACGATGGTGGCGATCAGCGCGCCGCTCAGAATCACCAGGGGCCAGGGCAGCACGCCCAGCAGCATCGCGCTGGTGTACGCACCCACACCAAAGAAGGCCGAGGTGGCCAGCGACAGGTAGCGCGTGGCGCCGCAGAACAGCGACCAGCTGGTGGCCAGCGCGATGTACATCAGGCAGCTGAGCAGCACGGAGGCCATGAACTCGGACACCAGCCAGGGCAGGGTGGCGACCACCGCCACCCCCGCAGCCAGCGCCAGCCAGGGCTTGTTGGAATAGAGAGCGGTCATTTTTTGGAGAACAGTCCGTTGGGGCGCCAGATGAGCACGCCGATGAAAACTGCATAGCTCAGCAGCATCTTGAGAGACGGGCTGCTGAAGTGCATGCCCAGCGCTTCGACCACACCCAGCAGCAGGCCGCCAGCCAGGCTGCCCGCCAGGCTGCCAAAGCCGCCCAGCGTGATCACAATGAGCGCGGTGACGGTGTAGGGCTCGCCCATGGAGGGCGAAATCTCATACGTCATCGACAGCAGCGCGCCCGCCACGCCCGACAGGCCCAGGCCAATGCCAAACATCATGGGGTGCAGGCGCCGCGTGTTGATGCCCACCAGCTGCGCGCCCGTGGGCGACTGCATCAGCGCTCGCACGGCCTTGCCCAGCAGCGTGAGCTTGAGCAGCGCGATCAAACCTGCGGATAACGCCAGCGCCACGCCAAACAGCACCAGCTTGTTTTCAGTGAAGCGCATGCCCACAATTTGCACCGGGTCGGCCAGGTACTCGTACCCGCGCAGGTCGCCGCCCCAGATCAACAGGGCGGTGTTCTGCACCAGGAACATGAGGCCGAAGCCCACCATGAGGCTGCGCGCCTCGAACACGTCCACATTCGGTGCGCGGGCGGCCAGGCGCTTGAAGCACAGCGCATGCACCGCCACGCCCAGCGCAAACAGCGCGATGAAGGCCAGCGGCATCAGCAGCAGCGGCGAGATGCCCCACAGGGTGTGCGCCGACCAGGTGAGGAAGGCGCCCAGCATCAGGAACTCGCCATGCGAGATGTTCATGATGCGCATCAGCCCGTACTGCAGGTTCAGGCCCATGGCCACCAGCGCATAGATGCCGCCGGTAATGAGGCCACTGGCGACCAGTTCGGCCCAGGAAGTCAAAGACACAGTGTGAGTTCCGAAGAAGTTATTTCCACGCAGGCTTGTTGGTGTTGAGCTGTGCGGTGGCGCGATCCTTGGGCCACACCACCTCGAAGTCGTTGCCTTGCCACTGGCTCACGGTGCCTGGAATGGATGCGTTCTCGCTGCCCTGGAAGCGGATGCCGCCCAGGATGGTCTGGAACTCGTTCTTGGCGATGTGCTCGCGCAGTGCCTTGCGGTCCAGGCCCGCCTTTTCTACGGCCTGCTGCAGGATCTGCAGGCCCGCCCAGGCGTGGCCGCTGGCCCAGCGGTCGGGTTCCTTGTTGAACTTCTTCACGTGGGCGTCGAAGTACGCCTTGGCCTCGGGGCTGGTCTTCACGCTCCACGAGCCCATGCCGATCACGCCCTCGGTGTTGGCGGCCATCACGTTCTTGTAGAGCTGGAAGGCCGTGCCCACCGAGGCGTAGAAGAACTTGGGGTTCAGCCCCACTTCGCGCGCCTGGCGGCTGGCCAGGATGGTGTCGGGCGGGTAGGTGATGCCGATGAAGGCGTCGGGGTTCTGGTCCTTGATGCCGCGCAGCACGGGGGCCAGGTCCTTCACGCCCAGCGGATAGCTCTTGCGCTCCAGCACCTGGATGCCGGTCTTCTTGAGCGCGTTGTTCAGCGCGGCAAAGTTTTCCAGGCCAAACAGGTCGTCCATGTAGACGATGGCAATGGTCTTGACGTTGTTGGCCACCAGCATGTCCACCAGCGCGCCCATCATCTTGTCGGGCTGCTGCAGCAGCGAGAAGAAGTACGGCAGGTTCATGTCGATCAGCTTGCGCGACAGCGCGGTGGGCGCCAGCAGCGGGTAGCCAAAGCGGTTGGCCAGCGGTGCGATGGCGAAGTTGGCACCCGAGCCCCAGGGCGGCAGGATCAGGTCCACCTTGTCGCTGCCCATCAGCTTTTCGTAGGTGCGCACACAGGTTTCCGTCTCGCTGCGGTCGTCGTAGCCGATGAGTTCAATGGGGCGCTTGGTACCCTTCACGCTCAGGCCGCCCGCTGCGTTCACCTGTTCGGCCCACAGCAGGTAGTTGGGCTCCTGGCTCACCTGCGCGCCGGCGGCCCAGGGGCCTGTGCGGGCAATGGCGTAGCCGATGCGGATGGGGGCTGCGCTGCCGGTTTGGGCCCACAGCTGGGGGGCCACGGCCAGGGTGCCGACCGTGGCGGCGGCGCCTTTGATCCACTGGCGCTTGGAGGGTTGGTGTGCTGTCATTGTGTGTCTCCTCGGATGGGGCCTGCGTGGTGCACGCCGTGCTGAGAATCGTAGGGAGACGGGCCCCAGCGCGCTGCGCTCAGCGTGCACAAAACGCTTGCCTCAGCGTGCAGGCGGCAGCGGGTTTACCCGGATTTCCCTCGGTGGCACGGGGTAACGGGGCGCCGGATAATTCAGGGGCATAACGATCCGGCTTGCGCCCAACTGCCTGGAGACACCATGGCCCAATCATTGACCGAGGTATCCACCGACGCCGTGCCCGCGCGCGACCGCCTGCACCTGTGGGGCGATGCCGTGTGGCGCCTCATTGGCGGGCTGGAGTCCGATGCGTTTGGCGACGATGCCTTTGCGGGCCACATCACCTCGGGCCAGGCGGGCTATGTGAACCTGTGCCAGCTGGATGTGAGCCGCCACCGCGTGGTGCGCACCCCCAGCCTCATCCGGGGCAGCGACCGGGCCTACATCAAGGTGGTGGCGCAGCTCGAAGGGCGGGCCTGCTTTGAGCAAAACGGCCGCCAGGTGTGGCTGTCGCCTGGCGAGTGGAGCGTGTACGACACCACGCGCGCCTACGCCGTGAGCAACCCCGAGGCCGTGCGGCAGATGGTGCTGATGATCCCCAAGGAACAGCTGCCCGAGCGCAAGCTCAAGCTGGACGACCTGATGGTGCAGCGCTTTTCGGGCACCACGGGCGTGTCGCGCCTCGCGTGGGACACCATGCGCGCCGCCTTCTCCGAGTTGCCCACCATGTCCGATGCGGCCGCCGATGGCGTGGCCGATGTGATCACGCACCTGGTGCAGCTGTCGTTGCTGGAGCGCAACGGCCAGCAAAGCCTGCTGTCGCAGCGCGAGGCCCTGCGTGACCGCATCAGCCAGTACATCGACCGCCATCTGGGCGACCCAGACCTCACCATTGACCGCATGGCCCAGGCGCTCAACTGCAGCAAGCGGCACCTGTACAACGCGGTGGCCGACGACGAAGAAACCCTGGCCGCCATGATCCAGCGCCGCCGCCTGGAGGCCTGCCTGCGCGACCTGCGCCACCCTGCGCACGCACAGCGCTCGGTCACCGACATTGCGCTGTCCTGGGGCTTCAGCAACAGCGCGCATTTCAGCCGGGCGTTTCGCGCGCATGTGGGCTGCAGCCCCAGCGAATACCGGGCCCGGGCTTTTGCGCCGGTGGTGTTGCTGCGTGACGAGTCGCTGCGCGCGCACTGACCGACGACCTGGCCCACAGGCCGGCTGTGCCCGTTGTGCGGCACTGCAGGCCCATGTGTTTGAGTTGCAGGCTGCGTCGGCGCGACCGCCCAGTGATCGTTGACTTGCATCAATTCTTTACGCGGGCTTGACCCAGTCGGTACCTTGGCTGCGCAATCGCTGCTCACAATGGGGTTTTCCCTTGCCTAGCCATTGCCCATGCGTTTTCTCCCACCGGCCTCTCCAGGCGCTCCCCCCGCCCGCGCAGCGCACGTTGTGCGCGCTGCGCCGTGGAGGCAAACGGCCCTGACTCTGTGCGTGCTGGTAACTGCCGGGTGTGCCAGCCTGGCACCCACCGACGACACCTTGCCCCAGGTGGCCGTTCCCTCGGAGTGGTCTGCGGGAGGTAACGGTGCCTCGCAAGCGGCTGCAACTACATCCCTTGCCCAGTGGTGGCAGCGGTTCGATGATGCAGTGCTCACCACGCTGGTCGAGCAAGCCTTGCGCGCCAACACCAGCGTGCGCACTGCCCAGGCTTCGCTGCAGCAGGCGCGTGCGCAGGTAGATGTGCAATCGGCTGGCCTGCTGCCCAGCGTGGGCGCATCCGCATCGGCGCAGCGCAGCCGCGCGAGCAACAGCACTGGCAACACCTTCCAGGCTGGCTTTGATGCGAGCTGGGAGCCCGATGTGTTTGGCCGCGTGCGCAGCGGCGTGAACGCCAGCGAGGCCGATGCGCGCGCGGCAGAGGCCAGCCTGGCCGACGTGCAGGTGTCGCTGGCCGCCGAGGTGGCCATCAACTACATCGAGCTGCGCGGGCTGCAGCAGCGCCTGGCCATTGCGCGCAGCAACCTGGCCAGCCAGCAGGAGACCCTGCAGCTCACGCAGTGGCGCCTGCAGGCGGGGCTGACCACCTCGCTCGTCACCGAGCAGGCCCGTGCAGCGGCCGAACAGACGGCCGCGCAGATCCCCTCGCTCGAAGCCAGCCTGGCGCAGTCGCGCTACAGCCTGGCCGTGCTGACGGGGCAGGTGCCCGGTGCCCTGGACTCCACCCTGGCCGCCAGCGCGCCCTTGCCGCAGCCCACCGCAGAACTGGCGTTGGCAATTCCGGCGGAAACGCTGCGCCAACGCCCCGATGTGCGCGCTGCCGAGCAGCGCATTGCCGCCGCCCTGGCGCGTGTGTCGCAGGCCGATGCGGCGCGCTACCCCAGCTTCTCCCTCGGCGGGTCGCTGGGCCTGCGTGCCCTCACGCTGGGGGCGTTGTCGGGTGGCAGTGCGGTGACCAGTGCCTTGCTGGGCAGCGTATCCATTCCGCTGCTCGACGGTGGCGCCGCCCGCGCGCAGGTGCGGGTGCAGTCTGCCGCGCTGGAGCAGGCCCGCGTGGCCTACGAATCCACGGTGCTCACGGCCCTGCAGGATGTGGAGAACGCGCTGGTGGCCCTGCGCGGCGACCGCGAAAAGCTGGAGCGCCTGACCGCTGCCGCAGACGCCGCCCGCAACGCCGCCCTGCTGGCGCAGCAGCGCTACAGCAGTGGTCTCATTGATTTTCAGGCGGTGCTGGAGACCCAGCGCACGCTGCTGTCCACACAAGAGAGCGTGGCCACCACCACCGCTGCGGTCGCGGCGGACCATGTGCGCCTCTATAAGGCGCTGGGCGGCGGCTGGACGTTAGCCGAGTGAACAGCTGACAAGCCCTTCCACACGCCCACCCCATCGCCTGCCAGCCCCCATTTTCTGATTCACGTCCCATGCCAAATACCGACACCTCCGCTTCTTCTGCAACCGCCAAAGCCGCCCCCGCTGACCTGAGCGCCTTGCTGGGCGCCGACCGGCCCCGCCGCTGGTGGCAGCGCACCACCGTGTGGCTGGGTGTGGCGGCGCTCGTCGTGGTGGGTGGCGGCTTGTATGCCTGGCAATCGCGCCAGAGCGCCAGCACCGCACCTACCTACGTCACCGAAGAACTGCGACGAGGCAACCTCACACTCACTGTGTCGGCCAACGGCACGCTGCAGCCCACACGCTCGGTCACCATCGGCAGCGAGTTGTCGGGCACCGTGCGTAACGTGCTGGTGGATGTGAACGACAAGGTCAAGAAGGGGCAGCTGCTGGTGGAGCTGGACACCGCCAAGCTCGAAGCACAGGTGCTGCGCTCGCGTGCCTCGCTGGCGTCGGCGCAGGCCCGCCTGGCCCAGGCTGCGGCTACCACCAAGGAGGCCATTGCCAACCTGGGTCGGCTGGAGGAAGTGGCCCGCCTGTCCGGCGGCAAGGTGCCTTCGGCCTCCGAGCTGGACGCAGGCCGCGCCACGCTGGACCGCGCCCGGGCCGACGAAACCAGCGCACGTGCAACGGTGGAAGACGCGCGCGCCGCACTGTCTACCGACGAGACCAACCTCTCCAAGGCCTCCATCCGCTCGCCCATCGACGGCGTGGTGCTCACACGCTCGGTGGAGCCCGGCAACGCCGTGGCTGCATCGTTGCAGGCGGTGACCTTGTTCACCGTGGCCGAAGACCTCACGCGGCTGCGGCTGGATGTGAGCGTGGACGAGGCCGATGTGGGATCGGTCAAGGTGGGGCAGGACGCGAGCTTCACGGTCAGCGCCTATCCCTCGCGCCGCTATCCGGCCCAGGTCACACGCGTGTCGTTTGGCTCCACCAAGACGGACAACGTGGTGACCTACATCACTTGGCTGGAGGTGAACAACAGTGACATGAGCCTGCGCCCTGGCATGACGGCGGCGGCAACCATCACTTCCACCGAGCGCAAGGACGTGCTGCTGGTGCCCAACACGGCGCTGCGCTTCACGCCCGCGCAGGCCGCCGGGGCGGATGCGAAGCCTGGGGCGGGTGGTGCCAAGCCCGGCGCGTCGGGCAGCGGCAGTGGTGGCGGCATCATGTCGCAGCTCATGCCGCGCATGCCACGCTCGGGCTCGGGTCCACGCAAGCCGGGTGCAGGTGTAGAGGCAGGCGATGGTGCGGGCAAGACGCGCCAGGTGTGGGTGCTGCAAGACGGTGCTGCCAAGCCTGTGACCGTGCAGGTGGGCATCAGTGACGGCCGCCATACCGAGGTCAGCGGCGAGGGCCTGACCCCTGGCATGGCCGTGATCACCGACCAGCGCGCGGCAGGGGCCAAGCCATGAGCGTGGCAGGCGACACCCCCCTCATCCGCCTGCGCGGCGTGACCAAGGTCTATGGCGAAGGAGCGCTGGCTTTTCAGGCGCTCAAGGGCGTGGACCTCGACATTGCGCAGGGCGACTTTGTGGCCATCATGGGCCCCAGCGGCTCGGGCAAGTCCACCGCCATGAACACGCTGGGCTGTCTGGACCGGCCCACCACGGGCGAATACCTGTTCAAGGGCGTGCATGTGGAGTCGCTCTCGCGCGACGAGCGGGCACGGCTGCGGCGGCGCTACTTTGGCTTTGTGTTCCAGGGCTTCAACCTGCTGGCGCGCACCTCGGCGCAAGAGAATGTGGAGCTGCCCCTGCTGTACCGGGGCGAGTCGGCCACCGCGCGCCACGCAGCGGCCGCGCGTGCGCTGGAAGCGGTGGGCCTCAAGGGCTGGGAACACCACACGCCCGCCGAGCTGTCGGGCGGGCAGCAGCAGCGCGTGGCCATTGCGCGAGCCATCGTCACCGAGCCCGATGTGCTGCTGGCCGACGAGCCCACCGGCAACCTCGACACCCAGCGCAGTGTCGAGATCATGGAGCTGCTGTGGCGCCTGAACGCCGACCACGGCATCACCGTGCTGATGGTCACGCACGAGCCCGACATGGCGCAGTACGCGCGGCGCATCGTGCGGTTTGTCGATGGCGTGGTGGACAGCGATGCAGCCAACCCACACCCCAAGGGCCTGGACGCTGATGCAGCATCGGCCCTGCCGGCGGTGGCCGGTTCGGATGCGGGAGGCCACTGATGTTGCTCAACACCCTGCTGCTGGCGTTGCGTTCCATCCGGCGCAACCTGATGCGCTCTTTCCTCACCATCCTGGGCATCGTGATCGGCGTGAGCGCGGTGATCACCATGGTCACGCTGGGCAATGGCGCCACGCTGGCCATTCAGAACCAGATCTCGGGCCTGGGCACCAACCTGCTGCAGGTACGCCCCGGCCAGCGCATGGGGCCCGGCGGTGGCACCGGCGCCCCGGCCTTCAAGGACACCGATGCCGACATGATCGCGCAGCAGATCGGCGGCATCCTGGCCGTGGCGCCCGAGGCGCGTGCCGCCGCCACGGCGGTGGTGGGCGGGCGCAACTGGACGACCAGCGTGATCGGCAGCACCAACGCCTGGCTGGAGACCGGCAATTGGACGGTGCGCACGGGCCGCGTCTTTACCGACGCTGAATTGCGCGCGGGTGCTGCCGTCTGCCTGATCGGCGAGACCGTGCGGCGCGAGCTGTTTGGCACGGCCGATGCCGTGGGCGGCCAGCTGCGCGTGAAGGCGTTTTCGTGCGAGGTGGTGGGCGTGTTGGCGTCCAAAGGGCAGGGTGCGTTTGGCAACGACCAGGACGACACCGTGCTGGTGCCGCTGCGCACGCTGCAGCGCCGCGTGACGGGCAACACGCGGGTGAACACGCTGCTGGTGTCGATGAAGGACGGCAGCGACCCCGAGCGGGTGAAGGCCAGCCTCACCCAACTGCTGCGCGAGCTGCGCAAGCTGTCGGACTCTGACGAAGACAACTTCAACGTGCTGGACACCAAGCAGCTGGCCGACACGCTCTCGGGCACCACCAAGGTGCTGACCACGCTGCTGGGCGCTGTGGCGGCCGTGAGCCTGCTGGTGGGCGGCATCGGCATCATGAACATCATGCTGGTGAGCGTGACCGAACGCACGCGCGAGATCGGCCTGCGCCTGGCCATTGGCGCGCTGGAGGGCGAGGTGCTGCTGCAGTTCCTGATCGAGGCCGTGGTGCTGGCCGCTTTGGGCGGGCTCATCGGCATCGTGCTGGCCACGGGCGCGTCGCTCGCGCTGTCGGGGCTGATGGGGGTGCCCTACCTGTTCAACCCGGGGGTGAACCTGCTGTCGTTCCTGTTCTCGGCCGGGATCGGTGTGGTGTTTGGCTACTTCCCGGCGCGGCGCGCGGCGCGCATGGACCCCATCGATGCGCTACGGCATGAGTGAGGGCGTTTGCAGAGGGTTCTGAGCAGACATGCAAGCAAAAAAGGCATGAAGCGCTAGTGCATCATGCCTTGGATGCTATTGAAAATATAGCGATGGCCGTTACGCGCCATCGTTTGGGGAGCTGCCCGCTTCAGTGAATGGTCAGCGTGGTGGCCTTGCTCACGGGCTCCAGGCGGACCAGCGTCAGGGTCAGCACGCCGTTTTCCAGCTTGGCGGTGCTGGCGCTGGCATCGATCTCGGTGGGCAGCTCCCATGCACGCTGCACCTTGCGCGGTGCGCCTTCCACGCTTTGCACCTGCACCACCTGGCCCTCAATGCTGATCGAGAGCTGTTCGCGGGCCAGGCCGGGTACGTCCAGCTGCAAGGTGGTGGCCTTTTCGTCCTGCGTCACGGTGCAGCCACCGGCGGGTGCTGCCGCTGCGGATGCAGGCTGTGCCAGCGCGCCCATCAGAAAACGTTGCAGTGCCAGGTCGGCGGAACGGGGGGCTTGGGCATAAGCGGCGCGGCGGATCACGGGGGCGAAGATCATGGGTAACTCCTATACACTGCGCGGCTCTCGACGTGGTCGCCGCATGGCAGAGAGTTGTGTGCGGCCACGCCGCATTTCAAGGGAAAAATGCCATGAATAAATTGCAATCCGTGGGCTTGAAATCAGGCGCTGCGGCATTACGTCACACCGTTTGGGCGGCCGCAGTGGCCCTTGCAGGCGCCGTGGCGTTGGCGCCTGCCGCGCAGGCGCAGGCCCCAGCCCCTGCCGCCGTGGCCCAGGCCAAGCCGGTCAAGCTGGCACTCATCGAAAGCCTCTCGGGTCCGTTCGCCAACACCGGCGAGGCCGTGTACCGCAACATCTACTGGGCCATGGAGCGTGTGAACGCGCGCGGCGGCGTGCAGCTGCCTGCCAGCAGCGGCGGGCCTCGCCCGCTGGTGCTGGAGCGCTACGACAGCAAGGGCCAGAACGAAGAAGCCCTGTCTGCGCTGCGCGCTGCGATCGACGATGGTGCGCAGGTCATCCTGCAGGGCAATTCGTCATCCACGGCCGCCGTGCTGATCGAGGCCATCAACAAGCACAACGAGCGCGAGCCGAACAAGCGCGTGCTGTTCCTCAACTACTCGGCGGTGGACCCCATCCTTACCAACGAAAAGTGCAGCTTCTGGCACTTCCGCTTTGATGCCCATGCCGACATGCGCATAGCCGCGCTGATGGAGGTGATGCGCGAGGACAAGGCCTTGAAGAGCGTGTACCTCATCGGCCAAGACTACAGCTTTGGCCAGGCCGTGCTGCGCGAGGCCAAAAAGCAGCTGGCCGCCCAGCGCCCCGATGTGGTCGTGGTGGGCGAAGAGCTGCACCCCATCGGCCGCGTGAAGGACTTTGCGCCTTACGCCGTCAAGATCAAGAGCAGCGGCGCGCAGGCCGTGGTCACCGGCAACTGGGGCAACGACTTGACGCTGCTGGTCAAGGCCGCGCGGGACGTGGGCTACGAGGGCAGCTTCTACACCTTCTACGGCAACGCGCTGGGTGCGCCCGCTGCGATTGGCGACGCGGGCATCGGCAAGGTGGTGGCCGTGGCCGACTGGCTGCCCAACGTGCCGGGCGCGCAGAGCGAGGCGTTCTACCAATCCTTCCGCACACGCTTTCCCAAGCCGCAGGACGACTACGTGCACATGCGCATGCAGCTGATGGTGGAGGCACTGGCCCAGTCCATCGAGCGTGCGGGCAGCACCGACGTGGTGGCCGTCGCGCGCCAGATGGAGTCGGCCAACGTGCAACTGGCCGGCCAGGGAGGCACCATGCGCGCCGCCGACCACCAGTTCCAGCAGGCGCTGGCGGTGGGCGTGATGGACAAGAAAGGCGCGCCCGGCGTGAAGTTCGACGTGGAAGGCTCGGGCTACGGCTTCCGCGTGGTGCGGCAGATTGCAGCCACCAAGGCGCAGCAGCCGCACAGTTGCCAGATGCAGCGTTATTGATGCTGCGCTACTGATGCGTGGGGCCGCCCCGGGCTGTCGGGGCGACCGAGGTGATCGCGCTCAGCGCCGGATGCGGTGGCCGGTCTTGAACACCCACCACACCACGGTGAGACACAGGGCCATGAACACCAGCGTCATGCTGGTGCTCACCGCAATGTGCACGTCGGCGTGGCCGTAGAACGCCCACCGCAGCCCGCTGATGAGGTACACCACCGGGTTGAACAACGACACGGTCTGCCAGAACGGCGGCAGCATGCTGATGCTGTAAAACGCACCGCCCAAAAAGGTGAGCGGCGTGATCACCAGCAGCGGTATCACCTGCAGCTTTTGAAAGCTGTCGGCCCACAGGCCAATCAGGAAGCCGAACAGGCAGAACGTGACGGCCGTGAGCACCAGAAAGCCCACCATCCACACCGGGTGCGCCACCTCGTACGGAACGAACACCCGGGCAGTGGACAGGATGAGCACCGACACCAGCAGCGACTTGCTGGCTGCCGCGCCCACATAGCCCAGCAGCACCTCCACCCAGTTGACCGGCGCGCTCAGCAGCTCGTAGATGGTGCCCGACCACTTGGGCATGTAGATGCCGAAGGCCGAGTTGGAAATGCTCTCAGAGAGCAGTGACAGCATGAGCAGGCCAGGGATGATGTAGGCGCCATAGCTCACCCCGCCGATGTCACCCATGCGTGAGCCGATGGCGGAGCCGAAGACGATGAAGTACAGCGCCGTAGTCAGCACAGGTGCAATCAGGCTCTGCATCCAGGTGCGGAAGGCACGGTTCATTTCAAAGCGGTAGATGGCGCGCACGCCATGCAGGTTCACACCGGTCATGCTGGAATCGCTTTCTGGGCCGAAGGGGCGGGGGCCTTGTCCTGGTGCACCAGGCTCACGAAGATGTCTTCGAGCGAGCTTTCGCTGGAATGCAGGTCCTTGAAGTCGATGCCGTGCTCCGTCAGGGCGCGCAGCAGGGCGGCGATGCCGGTGTCTTCCTGCTGCGTGTCGAAGGTGTAGGTCAGCACGGTGCCGCCCTGGCTCAGCGCCAACGGCCAGCGGGCGAGCGATGCGGGCACCTGCTCCATGGGTTGCTGCAGCGTGATGGCAAGTTCCTTCTTGCCCAGCTTGCGCATCAGCACGGCCTTGTCTTCCACCACGATCAACTCGCCCTTGCGGATCACACCGATGCGGTCGGCCATGTCCTCGGCTTCTTCCAGGTAGTGGGTGGTCAGGATGATGGTGGTGCCCGCGTCGCGCAGCGCCCGCACCAGGCGCCACATATCGTGGCGCAGCTCCACATCCACGCCCGCGCTGGGTTCGTCGAGGAACAGAATCTTGGGCTCATGCGACAGCGCCTTGGCGATCAGCACGCGGCGTTTCATGCCGCCCGACAGCGCAAGGATCTTGTTGTCCTTCTTGTCCCACAGCGACAGGTCTTTGAGGATCTTCTCGATGTAAGCGGGGTTGGGGGCCTTGCCAAACAGCCCTCGGCTGAAGTTCACCGTGGCCCACACGGTCTCGAACGAGTCGGTGTGAAGCTCCTGGGGCACCAGGCCAATCGCAGCACGCGCTGCGCGGTAGTCGCGTACCGTGTCGTGCCCATCTGCCGTGACGGTGCCCGCCGTGGCATTGCTCATGCCGCAAATCACGCTGATCAGCGTGGTCTTGCCCGCGCCATTGGGCCCCAGCAGGGCAAAGATCTCGCCGCGCCGGATGTCCAGGTCGATGTTCTTGAGTGCCTGAAAGCCGCCGGCGTAGGTTTTGCTCAGGCCGCGTACGCTGACGATGGCGTCCGTGTCGGGTGCTGGAGAAGGTGATGCAGGCATGGGGAAGGTTCTCTTGGAGGGCCAGGGCGCGCCGCCGTGGCCGGGCCGCTGTGCAAGCGGTCGGAGTCGGGCATTGTGGACTGACTTGCGCAAGCGTGCAGGGCAGGGGCTCCGTGCCCGCAGAAACCTCCGGGTTCAGCCGGTAGGTGTTGGGTTAGCAGCGCAGGGGTTCGCCATCAGCGCGCTGCCGCCACCTCGCGGCCCAGCTCGATCACCGCCATGGCGTAGTAGCTGGACCAGTTGTAGCGCGTGATGGCGTAGAAGTTCTCGGTGCCCGCCACGTAGCTGGGGGCATCGTTGCCGTTTTGCAGTTCCACCAGCGCCAGCGGGCCCGTGTGCTGCGCACCCTGGGCATCGAGTACAGCGCCCTTGGCCAACATGCTGGCGGCACTGAAGGTGGGCAGGATGTCGGGGGCGAGCAGGTCGTCCAGCTGCAGGCGCGCGTTGTCGAACTGCACCCCAAAGTGCGTGGGCATGCCGGGTGTCCAGCCGTGGCCGCGGAAGTAGTTGGCCACCGAGCCAATGGCATCGGCCGGGCTCTTGAACAGGTCCACGCGGCCGTCGCCATCAAAGTCCACCGCGTAGCGCACCCAGCTGGAGGGCATGAACTGGCCCAGGCCCATGGCGCCCGCGTAGCTGCCGCGTGGCTCAAAGGGGTCGGTGTTGCTGCGGTTGGTGAGGCTCAGGAACTGCTCCAGCTCGCGGCGGAAGAAGTCGGTGCGCTCCTTGGCGCGCGGGTGGGCAGTGGGGAAGTCGAACGCCAGGGTGGCCAGCGCGTCCATCACGCGGAAGGTGCCCATCTGCTGGCCGTAGATGGTCTCCACGCCAATGATGCCCACGATGATCTCGGCGGGCACGCCAAACTCGCGCTCGGCACGCTCCAGCGTGGCCTGGTTCTCTTGCCAGAAGCGCACGCCCGCACGGATGCGGATGGGGTCGATGAAGCGGCTGCGGTAAACGCGCCAGTTCTTGGCCGTGCCCTTGGCGGGGGGCAGCATGAGGCGGGGCACCTGGGGCAGGAAATGCGCATGCCCGATGGCCTGGCGCACCCACTCGCGGTCCAGGTCGCGGCGCGCGGCCAGGTCGTCGGCAAACTCCATGGCTTCGGGGCGCGATGCGTAGAGCACCGGGGCCTTGGCACTGGCCCGCCCCTGGGGGGCCTGACCGGCTTTGGCAGGCGCCTTCTGGGCTGCTGATTTGGGTTGATTTTCGGGCTTTGCGCTGGCAGGTAATGCCCAGGCAGCTATCAAAAAAATAGCTGCTGCGGTCCATGGTGCTGTCTTCTTCATGTCAGTGGTTGTAGCTTTGTAGCGCCCGGTGTTCTGAGGCTGGCGCGTTCTCTAATGGGGATGTCGAGCAAGGGCCGCCCCGCAGCGAGGGCATCGTCCCCCTTCCCGCGCACAGCGCGAGAGAAGGGGGAAGCGGCGCAGCCGCTCAGGGGGATGATTCACTGCTTCGGCCAGGCGATGCTGCGGAACTCCCGACGTAAGTCGCCCAGCGCGGCCTCCGGGTGGGGGGCATAGCGCACGCGCTCCAACCGCAGCAGCCAGTCGGCCACCGCCGCAGCGGGTGCGCCGAATTGTGCCTGCACCCGCTCGGCCATGGCCCGCGGCGGCAAGGTGTCGGGCACCACCAGCCCGGCGCGGGCCAGGCGCTGGCGCGCGCGTGCCAGCAGACGCAGCCAGGGGTCGTGCTGGCTGCGCTCCCACAGGCTCCAGCCCATGCCCCCAAGGGCGGCCACGATGATCAGGATGCCCAGCACCATGGTCAGGTCCTGCCAGCTGGGCGACTCAAAGCCCAGCGACTTGAGCAGGTCCAGCTGGCGGCTTTGGGTGTAGTTGAGCACCCACTGGTTCCAGCTGTTGTTGATGGCCTCCCACACGGCGCGCAGGTTCTGCGCCAGGCCCGGGCTGATGACCGTGCCCATGGCTGTGGCAAAGGCCCCCTGGGGGGCGCGCAGCCGCTGGAAGGCCCCGGTGCGGCCTGGCGACACGGCGCCGGTGGGGTCCACTCGCACCCAGCCCCGGCCGGATAGCCAGACTTCGGCCCAGGCATGGGCGTCGCTCTGGCGCACGGTCCAGAGCCCGTCCACAGGGTTGCGGTCGCCGCCCTGGTAACCGGTGACGATGCGGGCCGGGATGTCGAGTGCGCGCATCAGCACCACAAAGGCCGCGGAGATGTGCTCGCAAAACCCCTCCTTGCGGTCAAACCAGAACTCGTCGGCGGTGTGCTGGCCGTACACGCCGGGCTCGAGCGTGTAGACATACCCGCCGGTACGCAGGCGGGCCAGGGCGGCATTGACCAGCGCCTCGGTGTTGTCCTGCGCCGGGTTGGGGTTGAGTGCGGGGTCGTTGCGCATTTGCTGGGCCAGCGCCAGCGTGCGGGGGTTGAAGCCGGTGGGCAGCTCCGTGTAGGTGCGCAGGGCGGCGTTGGGGGTGCTGGGGCCATGGGCAAACTGCGTGTAGCTTTCGGCCTTGTACCGCACCACATCCGTCACGGCGCGGGTGGTCAGCCACTGCAGGTCCTGCGTCATGAAGGTGTCCATGCCTGCGACGGCGGGTTTGTCCACCGCAGCATCCAGCAGCAGCAGCCAGGGGCGCTGGTGAGGCTCCAGCGTGACCTCGTAGCGCACGGGCTGACCTTGCACGCGCAGGTTGGCGACCGTGTTGGCGCGTGCCTGCGAATAATCGCCCGGGCGGGGCGACACCGGGTGCCATTCGACACCATCGAAGGTGCCGAACACCGGGCCACGGAAGTACAGGTCGCTCTGCGGTGGCGCCGCGCCGTCAGGGGTGTCAAACCGCACGCGCATGGCCACCGTGTCGTCCAGCGCCAGTTCGGCAATATTGCCCACCTTCATCACACCCGACAGGCCGCTGCGCCCGCTCATGGTGTCGCTGGGCATGCCCCACAGGGGCGCCATGCGCGGGAACAGCATGAACAGCGCCGCCATGATGGGCGCGCCCAGCAGGGCCATGGTGCCTGCGGTGCGCAGTGCCTGCGACAGCGGAGGGCGCCCCACGGGCATGTGGGCGTTGACCAGGGCCGTGAGCAGCCCCAGCAGCGCCACCAGCATGGCAGCGGCTGTGAACAGCGACTGCGAGAAGAAGAAGTTGCTGAGCATCGTGAAGAAGCCCAGGAAGAACACCACCAGCGCATCGCGCCGTGCGCGCAGCTCCAGCATCTTGAGCGCCAGCAGCATCACGATCAGTGTTACCCCGGCATCGCGGCCCAGGATGGTGCGGTGCGTGTATAGCGTGCCCGCCACCGCAATCACCAGCGGAACGGCCAGCACCCAGCGCGTTGGCAGCGGGCGCCCCTTGAACGCCAGCCAGCCGCGCCACAGCATCAGCCCGGCAGCCAGCAGGCTCACCCATACAGGCAACACGTTGACCTGCGGGGCGATGACCCACGCAATCACGACGAGCAGGAACAGCGTGTCGCGCGCGTCGCGCGGCAGGGCGTGGAGCGTCTGTCGCAGACTCATGGCTGCGCGGCCGTGCGGAGGGCGATGGATTTCATTTTGCTACGTATTTGATAGCTATTGGGGCAATATGAACATGCGCTTGGGGCCACTATGGGCTGAAATGAGCGGCAGCGGGTCAACACAGGGCTAATGCCTCCAGGCAGCGCCTGCGGTGGGCGGCCCCGGTGTCGGGCGCGATCTCGGTGCCGGGCAGGCGCAGGCCATAGTCCAGGCCCAGGCGGTCGGCCTGCAGCACCCAGGCCGTCAGGCGCGACACGCGCGCCTCGTGGTTGGGCAGGGCGGCGTGGGCCAGGTCCAGCCACAGCTCATGCCGCTGAGCCTGCTGCGCATCCCGGCTCACCAGGTCGTCGGTGCCGGTGGCCAGCGACTTGGCGGCCTTCTTCCAGACCACCAGTTTGAGCGGGTCGCCCCGCCGGTAGGCCCGCACGCCGTCGAATTCGCCAATGCCCTGCGATGGCGCGGTGCCCGTGCCACCGGCGCGGGGCTCGCCCGGCGGCAGGGGCTGTGGCGGCACCTCGGGCGCGGGGTACACCAGCACCTCGGCAGCGGGTCGCCAGTAGGTCCACACGCGGAAGGTGCCCAGCGGAAACCGCGTCTCGGCCGTCAGGGTGGGCACCCGGTGCAGCCCCCGGCGCCCGGGCTGGAAGGCGACCTGCACGCTGGCCTGGCCCTGGGCGGGCACATCGGTCCAGGCCCAGTGGTGTTCGGCCTTGCCGGTGCCGTGCACCGCCAGGGCAATGCCATAGCGGGGCGACTTGCGATCACTGGACAGCTGGATCTCGAACGCCGTACTCGTGCCCAGAAAATGCGGCTCGGGCGCCTTCAGGTGCAGCGTCAGCCCGCGCAGGTTGGCGTGGCAGATGTGCATGCCCACCACCGCGCTGCCGGCCAGCAAAAAGGTCAGCAGGTAGCCCAGGTTGAGCTGGTAGTTGATGGAGGCCACCAGCAGCACCACAAGCGTGAGCGCCAGCATCCAGCCCGAGCTGGTGGGCAGGATGTAGACATTGCGCTGGGTGAGCTGCAGCGTGTCGGACAGCGGCAGGCGTGCCTGCCACCAGCGCTGGAAGCGCCTGCGAAGGTGCGCCATGGGGCTGAGCCGCACGGCCAGGCCGCGCCAGCCCGTGGTCGTCGTGTGGGAAGGATGGGCGGCGGATTCCATCGGTCAGGGCAGCGGCACGGCATCGACCATGGCGCGCACCTGCTCGACCGCGCCGCGCCCGGCGTCGCCCACGGGCACCAGGCGGTGGGCAATGGTTTGCGGCAGCACGGCCTGCACATCGTCCGGTGCCACGTAGTCGCGCCCGCTGATGAGCGCCTGGGCCTTGGCCGCACGCAGCAGGGCAATGCCCGCGCGGGGCGACAGGCCCTGCAAGAACCAGCGGCCCGAGCGGGTGGCGGCGATCAGGTCCTGCACATAGTTGAGCAGGGGATCGGCGGTGTGCACGGCCTGCACCTGTCGTTGCAGCTCGGTCAGCTCCTCGGCCGACAGCAGCGGCAGCAGGCTGCTCACCATGTCGCGCCGGTCGTCGCCCGACAGCAGCAGGCGCTCGGCCGCACGGTCGGGGTAGCCGATGGAGATGCGCATCAAGAAGCGGTCAAGCTGCGACTCGGGCAGCGCAAAGGTGCCCAGCTGGTCGTGCGGGTTCTGGGTGGCGATCACGAAGAAGGGGTGGGGCAGGGCGCGGGTTTCGCCCTCGACCGAGACCTGCTTTTCTTCCATGGCTTCGAGCAGGGCGCTCTGCGTCTTGGGGCTGGCGCGGTTGATCTCGTCGGCCAGCAGCACCTGGGCAAACACCGGGCCGGGGTGGAACACAAAGGCTTCCTTGCCGCGTTCATACACCGACACGCCGGTCAGGTCGCTGGGCATCAGGTCTGCGGTGAACTGGACGCGCGAAAACTGCAGCCCAAAAGTGTGGGACAACGCGTGCGCCAGCGTGGTCTTGCCCACGCCCGGCACGTCTTCGATGAGCAGGTGCCCGCCGGCCAGCAGGCAGGCCACGCAGTCCTGAACCTGGGCCTTTTTGCCCACGATCACCGTGTTAAGCTGATCCAGGAGCGATTTGATCTTGTGCTGTGCATTCATGGCACGACGTTATCCGAAAAACGGCAAAAAATGCGAGACGCGGGGACAAGACTGTGAGCAAGACGGGCTATTTCACCCACCGGGATTGTTGGAAGCACGAGATGGGCCCGGGCCACCCCGAATGCCCCGAACGGCTGGATGCGATTGAAGACCGTTTGCTGGTCACTGGCGTGGGAGATGCGCTGGAGCGCTACGAAGCCCCGGAAGCCTCGCTGGCCGACATCGAACTGGCCCACGGCCGCATGCACATTGCGGCACTGCGCGGCCTGTCCGACCGGCTGAATGAAGAGCTGATGGCCGGCGGCCCGAGCTACGCGCAGATCGATACCGACACCTCCATCAACGCCCACACCTGGAAGGCGTCCTTGCGCGCCGCCGGGGCCGCGCTGGCCGCCACCGATGCAGTCATGGCGGGCGAGGTCGAAAACGCGTTCTGCTCCGTGCGCCCCCCAGGGCACCATGCCTGCCGCGACAAGGCGATGGGCTTTTGCTTTTTCAACAACGTGGCGGTGGCGGTGAAATATGCGCTGCAGCGCTACAACCTGCAGCGGGTGGCGGTGGTGGACTTTGACGTGCACCACGGCAACGGCACCGAAGACATCCTGGCCAACGACCCGCGCGCGCTGATGGTCAGCATCTTCCAGCACCCGTTCTACCCCTACAGCGGCGATCACGACCCGGCCCCCAACATGGTCAACGTGCCGGTGCCCGCGTACACGCGCGGCATGGACATCCGCGAGATCATCGAGATGATGTGGATGCCCCGGCTGGAGGCCTTCAAGCCCGAGATGATTTTTGTGAGTGCCGGTTTTGACGGCCACCGCGAGGACGACATGGGCCAGCTGGGTCTGACCGAGCAGGACTACACCTGGATCACCCAGCGCGTGAAGGACGTGGCCCGGCGCTACTCCAAGGGGCGCATCGTGTCTTGCCTGGAAGGCGGCTACGTGATGGGGCCGCTGGCGCGCAGCGTGGAGGCGCATCTGCGGGTTCTAGCGGACTTGTAAGCCCTCTCAGTCTGGAGCACCTGCGCTCTGACGGGCCGCCTGTTTGGTGGTGACGGCCTGGAGACGCGCCAGTCTCGGCGGTGCCGGTCATGCAAAACACTGGAGAAGAATGATGACGAATTCCCATGATCTGCTGCAAATTGCCCGCGACATACGCGGCGTGGTCACCCTGACCCTGAACGACCCCACCCGCTTCAACGCGCTGGGCAGCGAGATGCTCACGGCGCTGCAGCAGGCACTGGACGACGCGGACCGCGACGAGTCGGTGCGTGTGGTGGTGCTGGCGGCCGCCGGCAAGGCGTTTTGCGCGGGCCACAACCTCAAGGACATGGCGGCCCACCCGGAGCTGGCGTATTACCAGAAGTTGTTTGCGCAGTGCAGCCGGATGATGCTGACGATCCACAAGCTCAGCGTGCCCGTCATCGCGCGGGTGCAGGGCATGGCCACCGCTGCGGGGTGCCAGCTGGTGGCGCAGTGTGACCTGGCCGTGGCGGCTGACACGGCCAGCTTCGCCACCAGCGGCATTCACTATGGCCTGTTCTGTGCCACGCCCAGCGTGCCGTTGGTGCGCAACGTGCCCACCAAGCGGGCGATGGAAATGCTGCTCACCGGCGATTTCATCGATGCACCCACCGCACTTGCGCAAGGGCTGGTGAACCGCGTCGTGGCTGCCGATGCGCTGGATGCCGAGGTCGAGCAACTGGTGCAATCCATCCTTCAAAAGCCGCGCGTGGCTGTGGCCATGGGCAAGGCGTTGGTGTACCAGCAGCGCGAGCTGGGCATTGATGCCGCCTACCAGCTGGCAGGCCAGACCATGGCCACCAACATGATGGACGCGGCCGCCCAGGAGGGCGCCTGTGCGTTTGCCGAAAAACGCCAGCCCGCCTGGAAGCGTTGAGGCACCGCACGATGGACAAGCCGATGCTCGACGACGTGGGCCTGTGGGTGCGGGCCTTTCTCAGCCCCACGGTGCTGGTGGAGCTGGCTGTTTTGGCAGTCTGCGTGGGCCTGGCCTGGGGGCTGGTGGCGCTGCTGCAGCGCGGCCTGCGCCGGGGCGACCCGCGCTCCATCCTGTTTGGTGTGCGCATCGTGGATGGCGCGCTGTTTCCGCTGGTGCTGCTGAGTCTGGCCTACATCGCGCGCACCCTGCTGCACCATTGGGTGGCGCTGGCGGCTTTCAAGATTGCGATCCCGGTGCTGGTGGCGCTGGTGGTCATTCGCATTGGCGTGAAGGTGCTGCAGGTGGCCTACCCGGACGCTGCCTGGGTGCGGCCCATCGAGCGCTCCATCTCCTGGATGGCGTGGCTGGGCATGGTGCTGTGGGTCACCGGGCTGCTGCCGCTGGTGCTGGACGAGCTGGACCAGATCCACTGGAAAGTGGGCGGGGCGACTCTGTCGGTGCGCACCATCATCGAAGGGGCGGTCACCGCAGCGGCAGTGCTGCTGATTGCCCTGTGGATCTCGGCGGCCATCGAGTCGCGGCTGCTGCGCTCGGCCACGGGTGCCGAGCTGTCGCTGCGCAAGGCGGTGAGCAATGCGGTGCGGGCGCTGCTGGTGTTTGTGGGTTTGCTGGTGGCCTTGTCGTCGGTGGGCATCGACCTGACTGCGCTGTCGGTGCTGGGCGGTGCGGTCGGCGTGGGCATTGGCTTTGGCCTGCAGAAGCTGGCGGCCAACTATGTCAGCGGTTTTGTGATCCTGGCCGAGCGCAGCATGCGCATCGGCGACAACGTCAAGCTCGATACGTTCGAGGGGCGCATCACGCAAATCAATGCCCGCTACACCGTCATACGCTCGCCCTCGGGGCGCGAATCCATCGTGCCCAACGAACTCTTGATCACCCAGCGGGTGGAAAACCTGTCGCTGTCAGACCCGCGCGTGTGGATGTCCACCGTGGTCAGCGTGGCCTATGAGAGCGATGTGGACCAGGTGGCCCAGTTGCTCACCAATGCCGCCCTGGTCAGCCCTCGGGTGCTGCGCGACCCGGCCCCCAGCGCCGCGCTGTCGGCCTTCGGGGCCGATGGGCTGGAGTTCACGGTGGGGTTCTGGATTGCGGACCCTGAAAACGGGTCTCTGGGACTGCGTTCGGACATCAATCGGGCCATCCTGAGTGCGCTGCGGGCCCACCAGATCGAAATCCCTTACCCGCAGCGGGTCATGCATGTCCAGGTCGATGGCGCAGTCCCGGCTGCGATGTCGCCGAGCGGGAGTCCCGCGCTAGCACCGGCTTCTGCGGGCTGAGCCGGGAGCGCGCCGATGTCCTGATGGTGCCCGGTAGCGCAGGCGACAGCCCACTCTAGACACTGGCCTTGTGCACTCGCCTATAATTCACAAAAAGCACGATCGTTCTTTTTTGTGATTGTGCAGTCTGTGTGGTGGCTCCGTAGCGCTTTCGCTGCAGTGCGACATAGAATGTTCTAGTTTACGTAAACGTCAATTCAACCAACTCTCTAGGAGCCGCAGCAATGAAGGTCTTGGTCCCTGTCAAGCGCGTGGTGGACTACAACGTGAAGGTCCGCGTGAAGTCGGACAACACGGGTGTGGACATCGCCAACGTGAAGATGAGCATGAACCCCTTTGACGAAATCGCCGTCGAAGAGGCCGTGCGCCTGAAAGAAAAAGGCCTGGTGACCGAAGTCATCGCAGTCTCCTGCGGCGTAGCCCAATGCCAGGAAACCCTGCGCACCGCCATGGCCATTGGCGCCGACCGCGCCATCCTGGTCGAGACCGACGTCGAACTGCAGCCCCTGGCCGTGGCCAAGCTTCTCAAAGCCCTGGTCGACAAAGAACAGCCTTCTCTCATCATCCTGGGCAAACAAGCCATCGACGACGACGCCAACCAGACCGGCCAGATGCTGGCGGCCCTGGCCGACCTGCCCCAGGCCACCTTCGCCAGCAAGGTCGAACTCGCTGCCGACAAAGTCAGCGTGACCCGTGAAGTGGACGGCGGCCTGGAAACCCTGGCCCTCACGCTCCCTGCCGTCATCACCACCGACCTGCGCCTGAACGAGCCCCGCTACGTCACCTTGCCCAACATCATGAAGGCCAAGAAAAAGCAGCTCGATACCGTCAAGCCCGAAGACCTCGGCGTGGACGTGGCGCCCCGCCTGAAGACCCTCAAGGTGACCGAACCCGCCAAACGCGGCGCAGGCATCAAGGTGGCCGACGTGGCCGCCCTGGTCGATAAGCTCAAGAACGAAGCAAAAGTCATCTAAGGAGAACAAGAAATGACAACTCTCGTTATTGCTGAACACGACAACGCGTCCATCAAGGGCGCCACGCTGAACACCGTCACGGCCGCCGTCGCCTGCGGCGGTGACGTGCACGTGCTGGTGGCCGGCCACAATGCCGGTGCAGCCGCACAAGCCGCCGCCAGCATCGCAGGCGTCGCCAAGGTCATCCACGCCGACGCCCCTGGCCTGGAGCACGGCCTGGCCGAGAACGTGGCCGCCCAAGTGCTCGCCATCGCCTCCAACTACAGCCACATCCTGTTCCCCGCCACTGCCAGCGGCAAGAATGTGGCCCCCCGCGTGGCCGCCAAGCTCGATGTCGCGCAGATCAGCGACATCACCAAGGTGGTGAGCCCAGACACCTTCGAGCGCCCCATCTACGCCGGCAACGCCATCGCCACCGTGCAAAGCGCTGACAGCGTGAAGATCATCACCGTGCGCACCACCGGCTTTGACGCTGCCGCTGCCACCGGTGGCAGCGCACCAGTCGAAACCGCCGCTGCCACAGCAGATGCCGGCAAGAGCAGCTTTGTGGGCAGCGAAATCGCCAAGAGCGACCGGCCCGAGCTGACGGCCGCCAAGATCATCGTCTCCGGTGGCCGGGCGTTGGGCAGCAAGGAAAAGTTCGACGAAGTCATGACCCCGCTGGCCGACAAGCTGGGCGCAGCGCTGGGTGCCAGCCGCGCGGCGGTGGATGCAGGCTACGCACCGAACGACTGGCAAGTGGGCCAGACGGGCAAGATCGTGGCGCCGCAGCTGTATGTGGCGGCTGGTATCTCGGGTGCCATCCAGCACTTGGCGGGCATGAAGGATTCGAAGGTGATCGTGGCGATCAACAAGGACCCTGAGGCACCGATCTTCAGTGTGGCGGACTATGGGCTGGAAGCGGATCTGTTCACGGCTGTGCCTGAACTGGTCAAGGCCCTGTAAGAACGCCCCTGTGCACACAAAGGCATCGCTCGCGATGCCTTTTTTTTGACGAAATTTTGCTTTCCCGGAGACACCCATGAGCTACACCGCCCCCGTCAAGGACATGCTGTTCGCCATCGAGCACCTGGCCAACATTGAACAGATCGCGCAGATTCCCGGTTTTGAAGACGCCGGACTCGACACGGCCTCTGCCGTGCTGGAAGAGTGCGCCAAGTTCAATGAGGGGGTGCTGTCGCCGCTCAACTGGGAAGGCGACAAGAACCCGTCGAGCTGGAAAGACGGCGTGGTCACGACCACCCCAGGCTTCAAGGAAGCCTTCCGCCAGTACGCCGACGGCGGCTGGCAAGGCCTGCAGCACCCTGCCGACTTCGGCGGCCAGGGCCTGCCCAAGACGATTGGCGCCGCCTGCATCGAGATGACCAACAGCGCCAACATGAGCTTCGCGCTGTGCCCGCTGCTGACGGATGGCGCCATCGAGGCCCTGCTGACAGCAGGCAGCGATGAGCTCAAGGCCACCTATCTGGAGAAACTGGTGACCGGCCAATGGACCGGCACCATGAACCTGACCGAACCCCAGGCGGGCTCGGACCTGGCCCTGGTGCGCACCCGCGCCGAGCCGCAGCCTGATGGCACCTACAAGATCTTCGGCACCAAGATCTTCATCACCTACGGTGAGCACGACATGGCCGAAAACATCGTGCACCTGGTGCTGGCCCGCGTGCAAGGCGCGCCCGAGGGCGTGAAGGGCATCAGCCTGTTCGTGGTGCCCAAGTTCATGGTCAACAAGGATGGCACGCTGGGTGCACGCAACGACGCGCACTGCGTGAGCATCGAGCACAAGCTGGGTATCAAGGCATCGCCCACGGCCGTGCTGCAGTTTGGCGACCACGGCGGTGCCGTGGGCTACCTGGTGGGCGAAGAAAACCGTGGCCTCGAATACATGTTCATCATGATGAACGCGGCCCGCTACGCCGTGGGCATGCAGGGCATTGCGATCTCTGAGCGCGCCTACCAAAAGGCCGTGCAGTACGCCAAAGACCGTGTGCAAAGCCGCCCCGTGGACGGCAGCATTGCCGCCAGCGCGCCCATCATTCACCACCCCGATGTGAAGCGCATGCTGATGACGATGCGCGCCACCGTTGAGGGTTGCCGCGCCATGGCCACGGTGGCGGCTGCGGCGTTTGATGCTGCGCACCACCACCCCGATGCCGACACGCGCAAGCAGAACCAGGCGTTCTATGAATTCATGGTGCCGCTGGTCAAGGGCTACAGCACCGAGACCAGCCTGGAGGTGACCAGCCTGGGCGTGCAGGTGCACGGCGGCATGGGTTTCATTGAAGAAACTGGCGCGGCCCAGTACTACCGCGACGCCAAGATCCTGACCATCTACGAAGGCACTACCGCCATTCAGGCCAACGACCTCGTGGGCCGCAAAACAGCCCGCGATGGCGGCCAAGTGGCCAAGGGCATTGCTGCGCAGATCGAGAAGACCGAGGCCGATCTGCTGGCCAGCGGCACCCCTGCCGCGCTGGCTGTGGCCAAACGCCTCACAGCCGCGCGCAAGGCGCTGCTCGACGTGATCGACTTCGTGGCCGGTGGCACCAAGGCCCAGCCCAACGCCGTGTTTGCAGGTAGCGTGCCTTACCTGATGCTGGCAGGCAATGTGGTGGCGGGCTGGCAACTGGCCCGCAGCCTGCTGGTGGCGCAAGACCTGTTGCAAAAGGGACAGGACGAAGCGTTCATGCGCGCAAAAATCACCACGGCCCAGTTCTATGCCGACCACATTCTGGTGAAGGCCCCAGGCCTGCGCGACAGCATTGTGGAAGGCGCAGCCAGCGTGACCGAGCTGGCGCTGGAAGCCTTCTGAAGGACTGGCGTGCTGTGAGGAGACAGGCCACCTGCAGGGCAGGGGCCTTGATATAAAAATGATAGCTACGGGCGCATGATTCACTAGCGCGTCCGGCCTATTCCATCCCTATTCTTGTTCTGGAAGTTGTAGCCATGTCCAAACTGCCTCCCGTGTTGCAAAACCTGTCGCTGCCCGTCATCGGGTCGCCGCTGTTCATCATCAGCAACCCCAAGCTCGTGATCGAGCAGTGCAAGGCCGGTGTGGTGGGCTCCATGCCTGCCCTGAACGCCCGCCCCGCAGAGCTGCTGGACGAATGGCTGGCCGAGATCACCGAAACCTTGGCGGCCTACAACAAGGCCAACCCCGACAAGCCCGCCGCGCCCTTCGCCATCAACCAGATCGTGCACAAGAGCAACGACCGCTTGGAGCATGACATGCAGGTCTGCGCCAAGTACAAGGTGCCGATCATCATCACGTCCTTGGGCGCGCGCGAGGATGTGAACCAGGCCGTGCATGCCTGGGGCGGCGTGGTGCTGCACGACATCATCAACAACAAGTTTGCGCACAAGGCCATCGAGAAGGGCGCTGACGGCCTGATCGCTGTGGCGGCCGGTGCGGGTGGCCATGCGGGCACCAAGAGCCCCTTTGCGCTGATCCAGGAAATCCGCCAGTGGTTCGACGGCCCGCTGGCGCTCAGCGGGTCCATTGCCAGTGGTGGGGCCGTGCTGGCGGCCCAGGCCATGGGTGCGGATTTTGGCTACATCGGCTCGGCCTTCATCGCCACGCATGAGGCGCGCGCCAGCGAGGCCTACAAGCAGGCCATCGTGGACGGCAACTCGGACGACATCGTCTACAGCAACTTGTTCACGGGTGTGCACGGCAACTACCTGGCACCCTCGATCCGTGCCGCAGGCATGGACCCGGACAACCTCCCCGAGTCCGACCCCAGCAAGATGAACTTTGGCGGCGACGCCAAGAAGGCCTGGAAGGACATCTGGGGCTGCGGCCAGGGCATCGGTGCCATCAACGCCGTGACGAGCACTGCCGAGCTGGTCGCCAAGCTGCGCAGCGAATACGAGGCAGCCCGCGCCCGCCTCAAGCTCTGACGCTCTGCGCTCTGCGCTCTGCGTGAGGGGCGCGGGACTTCTTGCTTCCGGCGCCCCGCGGTCATACCCGTCCCTCACACTGACGTCCTTTTCGCCCGCCATGTGTGCCCACACATGGCGGGCGATTGTCTTTGTGGGGGGGCTTACGCCCCTGTTTCCGCGGCGATGTACCCAAGGGGAAACCCGAGTGGGGCAGATCAGGTCTCTACTGATAATGGTGATGAAAAATAATCAATCAAGGTCGGTGCAGTGTTCACCGGCCTTGTCACCAAGTTGCGAGGGAGATGCCCGATGTTCCGTGCTTTTGTGTGCCTGCTGGCCGTATGCGCCACCACCCTGGTTCATGCCCGCAATGAAGGTGTGACGGCCGATGAGATCCGGCTGGGTGCATCGGTGGTGCTGTCGGGGCCGCTGGGGCCGCAGACGGCACAGTACGGGGAGGGCTCGCGACTGCTGTTCGATGCGGTGAACGCGCAGGGCGGGGTGCATGGCCGCATGATCCGGTACACCACGCTCGACGATGCTTTCGACCCGCAAAAGGCCGTCGAGAACACCCGTCAGCTGTTGGAAAACGACAAGGTGTTCATGATCTTCCACAGCACCGGCACGGCGCAGACGGCGGCCATCCTGCCGCTGATCAAGGAGCAGCGCACCCTGCTGTTTGGCCCCGTCACGGGCGCCTCGGTGTTCCGTGAGACGTTCAATCCCTATGTGTTCCATGTGCGCGCGGGTTATGCGAACGAGGCCAGCAAGATCGTGTCGCAACTGCGCCAGCAAGGCATCACCCGTGTAGCCGTGTTCTTTCAGGACGATGGCCTGGGCAAGACACTGGCGGGCGAGCTCAAGAAAGCGTCGGAAGAGGAGAAGCTGCCCTTCCTGGCCGAGATCAAGGTGGACCCCAAGCAGCCCGACTTTGCCGCAGCCGCGCAAGCCACCGAGAAAGCCCAGCCCCAGGCGGTGATCGTGGCCACGGGCGGCACCACCTTCACCAGCTACATCAAGGCGGTGCAGGCCACGGCCGCGCGGCCTGCCTACTACGGGTTCTCGGTGGCCAGCATGGACGTGATCCAGCGCGAACTCAAGGACAAGGCCCGGGGAATCATCCTGGCGCAAATCATGCCTTCCCTGCGCAACACCACCATCCCTGTGGTGGCCGAATATCTGAGCCTGCTGCGCGCCAAGTCGCCGGGCGCCCAACCGTCAGCCTCCCAGTTCGAGGGCTTTGTCCATGCACGCTTGCTGGTGGAGGGGCTGCGCCGCACGGGGCGCAATCTGAGCACCGAGTCGTTCTCCAAAACGATGGAAGACGCAGGTGAAATTGCCTTTGGCCGCTTCAACGTGAAGTATTCGCCGCGCAACCACAATGGCTCGACCTACGTCGAGCTGGCCATTGTGGATGCCGAGGGCAGCCTGCGCTATTGACGGCTGTTCGCGCCGATCAGAGGGTTGGATTTGCGGTCGGTTGACCCATGCTGTGTAGGGGCGACCCCGGCGCGACAGCAGGTCGGTGCAAAAAATCCTCTAACCGAGGACAATAGAGGGTTTTGTTGCTCCGCCCCTTGTTCCGTTCGTCTCGCTGCCTGGCAGGGTAGATAACGCGGTAGGGGTGGCTACGGATGTCCGGCGGTGTTCTGCCCGCTGGAGTTCACGAACACACCCTATGTCCTCGTCCACATCCCGAACGCCGTTGATCGACATGATCAAGGGCATGGCTTGCGCCACCATCGTGTGGCACCACCTGGCTTTCTATGGCCCGATGTCCGACATCGCCCACCCTTTGGCGCCAGCCCTCATGGCCTGGCTGTACGACTACGGGCGCATGGCGGTGCAGGTGTTTTTGGTGCTGGGCGGGTATCTGGCTGCTGCGAGTCTTGCACCCCAGGGCGTGGCCCGTTTTGACCACGCTGGCACCGCCATTGCCAAGCGGTTTGTGCGTCTGGTCGTGCCTTACGCCGTAGCGCTGGTGCTGGCGGTGCTGGTGTCTGCCCTGGTTCGGCCTTGGATGGACCACCACTCCGTGCCCGACCAGCCCACTTTCTCGCAGCTGCTGGCGAACGCATTGCTGCTGCAGGACATTGTGGGTGCAGGCGCGTTGTCGGCCGGCGTCTGGTACGTGGCCATCGACTTCCAGCTCTTTGCCCTGACCGTGCTCATGCTCGCCGGAGTGCGTGCGCTGCCAGTGCCCCAGTTACGGCACCAGGCGGCGGCCGTGTCGCAAGGATTGGTGTTGCTGATGGCGGGCGCCTCATTGTGGCTGTTCAACCGCATGGCGGGGCTGGACATGTGGGCGCTGTACTTTTTTGGTGCTTACGGCCTTGGCATGCTGGCCTACTGGGCGACCCACGCCCCCCAGGCGCAGGGGTGGATGACGATGATGGCGTTGTTGGCAGGCGTGGCACTGGCCGTGGACTTCCGCGCGCGCATTGCCGTGGCTGCGGTCACGGCGCTGTGCCTGGTGGTGGCCATGCGCTCCGATCGCGTGCGTAGTTTTACCGGCGTATCACCGCTCGTCCAGCTCGGTCAGATGTCGTATTCGGTCTTCTTGGTGCACTTTGCTGTGTGCTTGCTGGTCAACGCGGTGGTCAGCCACCTATGGCCCACTTCGCCCGTGTTGAACGCATTCGGCATGCTGCTGGCCTTCGTACTGTCGCTGGCCGCCGGCCGCCTCCTGTATCTGCGGGTGGAGCGCCACGTACCTTCGTGGTCCACGGCGCTGCGCTGGCAGCTGGGGCTGGTAGGGGCGGGCATGCTGGTGGTCATTACCAGCAACTGGGCGTAGCCTTTGAGTTGAAACCGCCTGGGCGAGCTGGCGGGTCCTTTTTTTGAGCATGGCCCGCCCTTTCGCTGAGTGCCGTTCTACCGCAAAAGCTTGCGCTCCCGCCGCTTGCGTTGCTTGTCCAGAAACCAGGCCATGAAGGGCAGTAGCAGCATCGAGCCCGGGATTACCCAGACGAAAAGATAGGGGCTGACCGAAGAAGCGGACCGCATCACATCCCTCAGGTGGGCCCGCTCTTCTGCACTCCAGGTGCCCTGTCGGCGCTGCTGCACCAGCCAGACTACCGAGCCTTTCATCGTGGCCATCTCACGACGCAAGCGGCTCTTTTCCCGGCTGTTGCCAGCCAAAAAGGAACAGAACCATTCTGGGGCACGCTCCATGCGGCGCTGGAATGCTAGGGTCGAATCCGGGTCAAACGTATCGTCGGAGCTAGGAGGGGCGGAGGTGTGGTAAGAGTCCATGACGTACGCCATTTTGTGAGCAGATACGAGGAATGCCAAACGGTTATGCGCCAGGTGCAGCTTAAATTTATAGGAAGCAGGCGCTCCGGGTGCTTTGGTCCTGTCCCTGCTCGTTGGTAGATGATCTTTGCGTACTCGCGCCTCACTTTTTCCGCGATCTACATTCGCCGGTCAACTAAATCCACAAAGATAGGCCGAGAAGATTATTATCCGCCGCTGAAATGATCGAGTCATAGATAGACTACGTCGCTAATGGGGGCGATTATCATTCCATACTCGATGCATGCGGCGGCCTAATGTCGAGTTGTCGTGTGCCACTAGTGTCCGATTTTGGCGCTTGTCGTCTGTGCGAAACGCGATAAAAAAGCGCTTGGTGGCATCCAGGCGCTTGGTTAATGGGTGGGAGTGCGGAGGCTTTGCGGATGGCGAAGCAGCCGCGCTTATTTGTTCCAGCACTCTTCAGCTGTTGTTCCACTCGAATAATTCAGTGCCCCACGCACACCAGTGTTGGTAATCGTGAAATCTCCACATTTGTCTTTGGCCTGAGCCCCTCCGGCCTTCCGAGTAGCAACCAAGGTAAATGCCGAGTTGGTATTGCCCGCAGCAAACCCTATGGTGTAGCGCTTGGTGTTGTCTGTAGCCCAAGTCAAGTTGGCAGGCAACGCGGTCGGGTATACACCGGTGGCAGTCGCAGCACGCTCAAGCCACTGTTGCGCTTGTAGCAGCCCAGCTCGGGCATCGGCTCGGTGGCCGCGAGCTACGTATTCCATGTAGCTAGGGTATGCGATGGCAGAAAGAATGCTCACGATGACCACTACGATCATCACTTCGATGAGCGTAAAGCCACGTTGTGCTCGCTGCGATTGTCGGATCATTGTGCGATCTCTCACTTTAATTGGCGCCAGCTGGGACGCATGGATTGCTCTGGCATGCGGTTCAAGGTGTCACGCGCACCACCACCGCCTGTCAAGTCCTGAATGCGGTCACGCTTCGTGATCAGAATTGGAGTTCCTGTTTTCACTGCTACCCGGGCTACCTTTTTATCCGCAGTGGCGTTGTAAATGCCGTTGTTGTCGGTGTCTACCAGCTGAACTGTCGGGATTTTGCCATCCATGATGTTGACAAACGTGCGGAATTGACTACCGGCGCTGGTGTCAACCTTCACAGGCACACAGCTTTCATTGATGTTATCGCTCTCGCTGTTCTTGGTGCCCGAGGGCGATTCACTGTAGACCGCAAGAATGTTGCTGCCATCAAAGAACTGCATTGGCTTGAGCAGACGCTCCCCACCGAACGGCAGGTCCAAGTACCAGCCTTTGTAGTCCTTCCAAGTCTCCTTCTTCAGTTCTTGAGTTGCGGTCACGGTGGCATCATCGCCAGACACGGTTGTAATGGTTTGCTTGGCCAGTGGTGCACCGCTATTCGCAATGGTTCCCACTTGTGCCGGGGCGGGCACGCAGGTTGTAGGCGCGGTAGCACAGTCGCCTGCGCCCGGATGCACTTCAAGCGAACTCTTGTCCGTCTTCATGCGGTAGCGCGTGTTGTCGAGTACCGAATACAGTGTTTGGATGGGCTGCGTAATGTCCGTGCGACGGTCGTTGGCAGTGAGGTTCCGACCTGTGCCGAAGGCAACCATCATGCCCCCGACAGGTACCGTCTTGGCGGTGGAGCCGGATCCCACTGTCATGCTTCGGTCGTTAGGACGCACGATCGGAGGCGCTGTGATCGGTTGTATCTGGTCTCGTGTCGTACTGGCCATGGTGGCTGGGCCACGTGCAGTGAACAACGGCTTGTTATTACCAAAGGCCACCTGCCATTCGCTTTCGGTGGCACTGGTTAGATCGAATTTCCAAAGGTTGCCCAGATTGTCGCCCGCATAGACGATATCGGTCTTGCCATCACCATCCAGGTCGACCAGTGTGGGCGATGCCAAGCCGTTGTCTTTTGCGTTTCCTGTGCCCGTGGCATCGGTGGTGGCCTGAATACGTACGAGCTTTTTGTCGGTGCCGTCAAGGTACTGCACCAGCAACACAGGGCGTTGGTTAGTGCTGTTGTAGCCATTGCCCATCACTACCGCCCACCTGCCATTGTTCAGGCGCGTGATCTGCGTAGCTTCTTGCTTGTTGGCAGGATTTCGCCCCGGCTGCGCTGTGATGTTGCCAAGATCCCGCATGTCAGCCACGTTGGTGTCGCATGCGATTTTTGCTGTACCGGACAGTGCGCTGCAGTTGGGTTCAGCTTCGCTTTTTGCGCGGGTGCGGTCCATCACTACCAGATCGGCCGCACTGGTCGTACCAAAGTTGCCGGGGTTGGTAACGTCCAGCACAAAATACCCTTTCCCCCCCGCGCCCAGAGAGCCCACCAGCAGGGTTTTCCAATTACTGCCGTCCTTGATATCACCGGTCATCGGTGACCCATCGACGTAGTAGCGGTGCTGGTAGTCTTTGTCAGTCAGGTCTTTCAGCCCACTGACCACGCCACGCGGCACGTAGGCGATCAACTCTTTGCCATCGGTTGCTGAGAACCCATGCAGCATGCCATCGTTACCGCCCACGTAGAGAACAGGTGTGCGGTTTTTCTGGGCAGAAACAAAACTCGAGTAGCCCATTGCGTAGTTGCTACTCGGGCGTCCGGTGTACCAGATTTCAGAGTTGACCACATCACCCTGACGGCTGAAGCGCTCACGCAATGGCTTCGCTGGGGTCGTGCCCTCCAGTCTGCGGTCACCTCGGATGTAATCAACGATATTGATACCGCTGGTCTTCAAGGGATCGGTTGTGGTGTCGCCTGAAGTAACACCCAGCAACGCCCATTTCTGTTCTGTGCTGTAACTGATCGGAGTGGTGGAAGACCATTTAAAGGGAATACCACCATTGGTCGAGTCACTCCAGCTTAAAACAAGACGACTATCTACCGCACCATCAACGGGCCAAGCTTCGTCGAGCCGATCTGCCGTTGATTTCCCTTGCCAGCCAGTGACGGTGTCTGGGAAGCGGATGCATTTGAGATCGGGGTCTGTCGGGGTGGGGCAAGCATATTCCTCCGGCTCAACGGCTCGCGCGGCAGTAATAGAGCCACTCCAGCCTCTTTTGGGGCTGTAAGTTGATGCGAAAATCCCTGCATTACTCTGCGAAACGTTGTATCCGCTGGTGCTGCCACCGCCAGCTATTTCGTCAGGTAACGGAGCACTTTCCTCGTTAATTTTGCCAATGATTTCGGTGAAGGCTTTTGCAAGATCTTCGGCCTCAGATACCGAATAAAAGCGGCCTCGCCCATTGATGGCGGCATGCCATAAGTCGAGTGCGCGTTTGTCTTCGCTATCCATCGCAGGCCAGGACTCGAGGCCGGTTACAAGCTCAGCGAAACCTTTGTCGTACCCAAAAGGTACTTTATCTGTGGGCCCAGTGATTTCAGGAGCTCCAGGCCAAGTGGTCGCATCGTCGCTGAAACCGATGGTGTACGTAACCATATGAGGCCACGTTGCAGGATTATATTTTGGATTCCAGTATTTTTGCAGATTGACCGATTTGGTTTCAATGCTGGACACTGTGCAATTATTGGTTGAGCCACCGAGCCATTCTCCGGAAAGAGCTAGGCAAGCGGCTTTTCTTTGGGTTGTAGTGTTGCCAGGGGCGGTAACAGTTTTATAACGCGGTTTTGACGCAGTAAAAAACTCCGTGGCTGGAGCTTCGTCATAAACTTTTGAAGGCTTAAGCTTGCCTGAATCTATCAAATTAGACGCATTCTGCAATGGGAGCATCCAGCTCTTGAATGCCCAATCAGAAATGGTATCGGAGTAGTTGTCGTAGTACACCTTGGTTTGATCTGACGCAATGCTGTACGCCTTTCGATCCCCAGAGTCTGCCCAGTCCACACCATCCTGTGTGCCCCCGGAAACCGCGCCATTCCAGCGACCGTCCGTCATCAAGATGTGGTAATTACGGCGGCACCCAAGATATTCTGTGGCTTTGCTGCCGGTGCCGCCAGGATCGGTCGCCCATGGACTGCTGCTGTTAAGAGTGCGTCGCATATAGGCATCTGCTTGGCTGGGAAGCCGGTGCAGTGGGGTGGTACTGCCGGGCGCTATGCTATCAACAAACGCAAGAAAATTGTCTCGGTGTACCTTATTGGTGCCAACGACGGCATCGATAGGGCGCATGGAGTTGGTGACCAAACCTGGGGCATTGACATTCTTTTGGGTTCCATTATTCATGGACTGCCAAGCAATCCGGAGTTTGTTCTCTGGTATGAGGTCTTTGTTGTTGAAAACTTTTTTCAGCGCATATTTCAAAACCTTGACACGCCTAGCATCATCCTTCCACTTTCCACTGGCATCAGGCTCGGAGTAGCCTGGTCCAGTATTATCTGGAACCGTATAGTCGGTTTTAACTCCGTAATTCATACTCCCCGAATCATCGATAGAGATAATCACATTTGGCGCGACAAAAGCCGATTTGGAGGTGGGGAGGGGGGGCTCCTGTACAAGATCCAGTGCCCAGGCGGGGGTCAAAATTGCACCTGTAGCAATGGCCAGCAGGTTCTTCTGAAAGGGGATACGGTTGGCTCGGGGCATGGCGTGCTCCTTCATGAATGGGGTCAGCAAACGAAACAAAACAAGCCTATAGCGATTGCGCTGTAAGCATTGGTAGCTATTGGATTTGTAGTGACTGAGTCCATGGCTTCAATCTTTTGTCCGTTGTCGCGCGTATGTTTCTTGCAATACGACAGTGGTTTCAGGCTTGCGCCCCTTGGCGAGGGCGGTAATGCGGAAGACCACATAAACGTCGAGGTTCAGCGGCAACTGGCTGGTGCTGGAATCGACGATCAGGTTGGCGCTTTTGGCTGCGTCGCTGTATCGCATGATTTCTATCCAATACCAGCCTCCCAAACCTGCGCCAGTTTCGGTGAGAATCGGGTTAAGGCTGTCAGTGCCATCATTTTTAGTGGGTTTTTTATTGATCGCCCCCGTAAACTGGCCGTATCGGGCTCCGACATTCATGAGATCGGAGAGCGGTACTTCTCCCAGGGCCGCGTCGGCACCGGGTGTAATCGGAGTCGTGTCTGTGGCGTAATTCCAGAAATCTTGCCGTCCGACGCGGCGCGTGCATAAACCATCTTTGCAGCGTTTGGTTTCTGCCTCCAGCGAGGTAATCAGGGGATTGATTTCATTGGTGTCCCCCGGAAACTGCATCGCTCCGCTCGTGTAGGCGCGACAAGGAGGGCCGGCACATGGGCTGCCGTCAGCCATTTCGCCACGGATGTCCAGCTCGGCGTCTTGCAGCAGTGCTTGGGCTGCTTCCAGGGCACGTTGGTAATCTGCGTCGTTGCCCACTACCATTTCGTTGAAAAGGGAGGTTCGTGAGGCCCAGAGCGCCAGCAGCATGGAGAGCATGACGAAAACGATGACCACAAACAGTGCTACGCCGCGTTGGCGAGTAGCAATGGACCGGTCGGGTTTCCTGTGGCCAACACGGTCGACTAGATAGAGAGCGTCATGGCGCTGTGGGTTTTGCATAGTGGCTGCTTTGCGATGTTCTACAAGGGGCGCACGTCAAATCAGCCCTTGGCTGCGCAATTGAAAGGTGTTACGGAACACCAGATGCATGCGGTTTTTGCGAGTGCCAGTGAGTGTGGTCATGTCGACACTGGTGCCTGAGCAGTCGGTGTAAGTGCTACCTGCGGGCATATCGATGGGCTCGCTACCGTAAAGTACCAGGCACACTTGTATGCCTTGTACGCGTCTCCAGGTTGGATCGGTTGCGGCCGTTGGCATGTCGCTTCCCTTGGTGTACTGCACTTTGGACCCGGTGGCATCGGTAGTTTGGACCACGTAAAGGGCCTGGAATTGCGCGACGTTTTGCACGATGGCTTGTGCAGTGGCGCCGTTCCCTGCGCATTGCAGTTCATTCTTGGCGCTGTCGAATGTGAAAATACTCTCGACCAACTGATCTGTGCTGCTGTTGCCTGGTGCGCCAATGCAGTTGCGCGCCAGATAGTCAGTACCGAAAGCGGCTGGCGTGGATGCAGTGGCTGCAGTGCCTGCAACCATGAAAACATTGTCCGCGTAGCGCCGGAAGCCGGTGGTAACCGTAGCGCTGGCGCCCGCAAGGGTGCTTTCTTGTGCAAAGCTGTTTCCACCGCTCACTGAGTCTGCTTTGATTTCAAAGGCCACAGGGCTGAGCACATCGGTGTTGCTGCCTCCGGTGGGGTTGGGGTTCAGGTACAGGGAACCGGTTTGGCGAAGTTGCTGGCCAATAACCCGCATCACGTATGCTCCTTGCTGCTGTATGCCGCTGGCGTCGCTCACGGTGCCAGAGATACCACGTGACACCATCAGAGCCCCCATGGCCACCGCTACGACGAGCAGGCCTATGACTATGCCGACCATCAATTCGATCAGTGTCACACCACGTTGCTGAAGTGGGGAGGGCGAAATTTTCATGGTTTAAGGCTCTTCAAATAGGCACCAGATGCTATGGTTTTTATAAATTGCAAACCAAAACTACGAGCAATAAAGCGTCTTGGTGCCGCTTCCGTCGTCATAGGGGGCACAACGCGCCGCCACAGTGATGTATTGCAAGTGGCAAGTTTTATCGGCGGGACAGGCATTGGCCGAGTCGGTTCCTGCGGTGAGGGCCCCTGCGGTGCCGTCATTGGTAGTGGCTCGGAATTTAGTCGCGTCGATATCGTCCTTGTAGGCTGCGGCTGTATCGCGCTCGTTCTCGCGCCAAGCAATCATGATTCCCAGTTGACGGCGGTTGGCTTCGACGGTTTCTCCGGGGGCAAGAAAGATGCTGGCTTGCCCTCCTGGGAGGGATTGCTCCACCGTAGTTTTCCACTGTTTCAGGTCATAGGCTGCCTGCTCTGCTGGGGTGCAGGTGGCGCTATCGCAATTGGATGCAGTCAAATCGCTGGATTTTTTGCTATATCCAGATTCATAGCTTTTAATACTTAACAATGCGTTAGGGCTGACCTTCATGCGTTCGCTCAGGTCCTCAATCAATCGGATGGCCTGAGCACGTCGCACCGTGGTAGACGTGTCTGTCAAGGTCCGCATCTGAACGCCCAGTATTCCCAGGATACCTAGCGCCATCACCACGATGGCCACCAACGACTCGATCAGGCTGATGCCTTCCTGGCGCCGACATGCAGCAGGGTTGAGAGTTGTCAGCTGGTACATGGAATGGCCTCTGGGAGAATGGTGCGTATGCGTCCACCTGAACTCATGCAGACACCGCGAGCGCCTGGGTGCATGGTGGACTTGTCTAGGGGAACTAAACTGAAACCGAGCCAAGTGCCATCCACCAGACCCCAGCGGTTCAGCTTGATGGCGGCTCCGCCGCCTGTGCGTGTGACTTGCACTTTGGATGGTATTTCCACACGCTGAAGTATTGGCTCACCGGCATTGCAGGTGCCATTGCCGTTAGTGTCGTGGCAGATGACCCATCCGCAGTCCCAGTCGCGAGTGCTTGTAGCTGTAGTGCATCCATTGGTGTTATTGGGCAATTTTTGCATTGCCACCAACCCCCCGCGCTTGATGGCCTCAGACCGCGCCATTTGGAGAGACGCGCGAAGCGACTCTGTGGCATTACGAACGCGCCAGCTCTCGATCATTAGGGTGAAAGAGGGGCTTGCTAAACCCGCAAGCACCGCCAGAAGAGCGATTACCACCATCAACTCGATAGCAGTAAATCCACCAGCACAGGGTCGGAGGTTCACGGGTGAATACTTGTCAAGCTTCATGACTAGACCCACATGTCATGCCGGGCAGGCACCACCGCGTGGTACTTGGACGATTCGGCCGCCCATGCCAGCGCAAAGCCGTATGGCTGCGTTGTCGGTCTGAGATTTACCTTCGGGGTAGAGCAAAAAATTCATGGCGACGGCTACGCCTCCGCTACTTTCTGTCAGCATTCCCCAGCGATCTACATAAAGAGCTGTTTTACTGTTGCTATGGGAAATAGAAACCCTTGAGGGCGCGGCATTGACTTTGATGTCTGTGCTGACTCCATTTTGGGTATGGGTCAATTTCCAGCCTGCATTCCAGCCGCCCGTTGCGTCGATGGTCACGCCCCCGCCGCGTTTGATGGCCTCTGAGCGCGCCAAATACAAGCTGGAGGTCAAGGATTCGGCTGCATCGCGTACACGCCAACGCTCAACCAAGAGGGTAAAACTAGGACCAGCTAGTGCTGCAAGGGCAGCGATGATTGCTACAACGACCAGCAGCTCAATGGCGGTGAAGCCATTCGGGCCCCTAAGGGGTGGAGTCGCCGCCAACTTATTGTTCACGTGGCAGGAGGTCGATGCATACATGACGAGATCCTATAAAAGGCGACATTGTCTTGCCAAGAGGCTAGGGACAGATGGTCTAAGGGTCGCGACAAGCGGTGTCAACTTGTGGGCGAATTCCACAATGAGGCAGCTTTCGCTTGTATTTCTGCTTGTCTCCGCGGCGCATCGGCGTTTGGCCGATGCCGTTTTTTCTGTGAGGCTTGTTCTAAGAAGACGTATAGCGGTAATTTGGTTGAGAGATACCGATTTCCAGCGAGTGCCTATGTTCGGATGGCGGCCTATGTCGTTATTTCGGTGATGGTATGCAGTCAAACGATATAACGCATTTCCTCTTCGTTGACTCGTGGGCTGTGCGGAAATGGAGATATGTAATCTTGGTGCATCTGAGGTTCTTTGTTGACGCGTGTCAATTTGTCTGCTTTGCATTGCCTTGAAATCAGACATCCCCTGCCTCAAATTCAGTGCAATTAGGAGGACTTAGACAATGCGTCTCGACAAATTCACCACCAAGTTTCAAGAAGCCCTGAGCGACGCCCAAAGCATCGCGCTGGGTAATGACCACGCCTACATCGAGCCCGTGCATGTGCTGCAGGCCATGCTGCAACAGGATGACGGCCCCAAGGCGTTGCTGCAGCGTGCAGGCGTCAATGTGCCTGGGCTGCTGGCAGCGGCTGAGGCCGCCGTCAAGCGGCTGCCGCAGGTGCAAGGCAACGATCAAGTACAGGGCGGCCCCGAGTTGGGCCGTGTGCTGCAAGCCACAGAGAAAGAAGCCATCAAGCGCGGTGACCAGTTCATTGCCAGTGAGCTGTTCCTGCTGGCGGTGATCGACAGCAAGGGCGATGCCGCCAAGATTGCCAAGGACAACGGCCTCACGCGCAAGAGCCTGGAGGCTGCGATTGAAGCCGTGCGCGGCGGCCAGAAGATGGACAGCGCCGAGGCTGAGGGGCAGCGCGGCGCCTTGGCCAAGTACTGTCTGGATCTGACCGAACGCGCTCGCCTGGGCAAACTCGACCCGGTGATTGGCCGTGACGACGAGATCCGTCGTGCCATTCAGGTGCTGCAGCGGCGTACCAAGAACAACCCCGTGCTGATCGGTGAGCCCGGTGTGGGCAAGACCGCCATCGTTGAGGGCTTGGCCCAGCGCATCGTGGCGGGCGAGGTGCCCGAGAGCCTGAAGAACAAGCGCGTGCTCAGCCTCGACATGGCTGCGCTCCTCGCCGGTGCCAAGTACCGCGGCGAGTTTGAGGAGCGCCTGAAAAGTGTCCTCAACGAGCTGGCCAAAGATGAAGGCCAGACCATCGTCTTTATTGACGAGTTGCACACCATGGTGGGGGCCGGTAAGGGCGAGGGCGCGATGGATGCGGGCAACATGCTCAAGCCCGCGCTGGCGCGCGGCGAATTGCACTGCGTGGGTGCTACCACCCTCGACGAATACCGCAAGTACATCGAAAAGGATGCGGCGCTGGAGCGTCGCTTCCAGAAAATCCTCGTGGGCGAGCCTACCGTCGAGGCGACCATTGCCATCCTGCGCGGCCTGCAGGAGAAGTACGAGGTTCACCATGGCGTGGACATCACCGACCCGGCAATCGTCGCAGCGGCCGAGCTGAGCAATCGCTACATCACGGATCGCTTCTTGCCGGACAAGGCGATCGATCTGATCGACGAGGCTGCGTCCAAGATCAAGATCGAGATGGACTCCAAGCCTGAGGTGATGGACAAGCTCGACCGCCGCCTGATCCAGTTGCAGATCGAACGCGAAGCCGTGCGCAAGGAAAAGGATGAGTCCTCGCAAAAGCGCTTTGCGCTGATCGAGGAAGAGATCGGCAAGCTGCAAAAAGAGATCGCCGACTACGACGAGATCTGGCAATCCGAAAAAGCCCAGGCACAGGGCAGCGCTCATGTGCGCGAGGCCATCGACAAGCTCAAGTTCCAGATCGAAGAGTTCACCCGCAAGGGCGACTTCAACAAGGTGGCAGAGCTGCAATACGGCAAGCTGCCCGAGCTGGAAAAGCAGCTCAAGGAAGCCCAGGCGCAAGAAGCTGGCAAGGACGGTGCGCCCGCTACGCGCCGACTACTGCGCACACAGGTGGGCGCCGAGGAAATCGCTGAAGTGGTAAGCCGTGCCACGGGCATCCCGGTCGCCAAGATGATGCAGGGCGAGAAAGACAAGCTCTTGCAGATGGAAGCCAAGCTGCACGAACGTGTAGTGGGGCAAAACGAGGCGATTGCTGCGGTGGCCAACGCCATCCGTCGTTCGCGCTCGGGCCTGAGCGATCCCAACCGTCCCACGGGCTCCTTCCTGTTCCTGGGCCCCACGGGCGTGGGCAAAACCGAGCTGTGCAAGGCATTGGCCGGCTTCTTGTTCGACAGCGAGGAGCACCTGATCCGCATCGACATGAGCGAGTTCATGGAGAAGCATTCGGTGGCCCGCCTGATCGGCGCACCACCCGGTTATGTGGGCTATGAGGAGGGCGGCTACCTGACCGAAGCCGTGCGCCGCAAGCCTTACAGCGTGCTACTGCTCGACGAGGTGGAAAAGGCCCATCCCGATGTGTTCAACGTGCTGCTGCAGGTGCTGGACGATGGTCGCCTGACCGATGGCCAGGGCCGCACCGTGGACTTCAAGAACACGGTGATCGTGATGACCAGCAACATCGGCTCGCACCTGATCCAGGCGATGGTGGGACAGGACTCGGACGACATCAAGGAAGCGGTGTGGGGCGAACTCAAGAACCACTTCCGGCCCGAGTTTTTGAACCGCATTGATGAGACGGTGGTATTCCACGCGCTGGATGCACAGCACATTGCCTCGATCGCCAAGATCCAGCTGCAGCTGCTGCAATCCCGGTTGGCCAAGATGGATTTGGAATTGCAGGTGTCCGACGCTGCCTTGGCAGAATTGGCAAAGGTGGGGTTTGACCCGGTGTTCGGTGCGCGGCCGCTCAAGCGGGCAATTCAGCAGCGCATCGAGAACCCGCTGTCCAAGCTGTTGCTGGAAGGGCGATTCGCGCCCAAGAGTGTGATTCCGGTCACCGTGAACCCTGTGCTGGAGCCTGGTGTGTTCCAGTTCGGAGTGGCTCTGCAGGAGTGATGTGGGCCCGGGATGCGATTGCGGTGTGATTCGGCACCGCAATCGCATCCCAAGTTGTGAAGGAGAGGTGTCGTTTGAATGATTTTGTTGCGGGTGTCGTCAGCCTGCTGCTGCGTGTGATCGTGATTGCCATGGGGCTGGTCTTGTTTGCCAGCCTTCTGGTCGCGGCCATGTTGCTGGCGCTGGTGTGGGTGCTGCGTGCAGGTTGGGCCCGCCTGACCGGTCGGCCGGTGACGCCGTGGGTGATGGGTGTGGACCCGCGCACAGGCTTCAGCAAAGTCTTTCGGTCCACGGAGCGGTGGTCCGCGGGCCGCCGTGGCAGCAGGGCGCCGGAAGCTACCGGTGAGGACGCTGCAGCGTCGCGCCGGGGTGGCATCCTGCCGGGGGCGGCGCAGGTCACGGACGTGGAAGCGCGCGAAGTGCGTTGATAGGGTGGTGGCGGCCGCTGGACTATGGCGGCAACCAGCGCTCTCTCATGAAAGTCCTGTGCAATGGGCGCAAGCCAACGGATATCAACCCCAACGCGCATGCCTTTTTGTGACGCGCCCACCGGGGTGTCTCCTATCATCCGACCATGACACCCACCGATATCCGCGCCCATTTCGATCTTCAGTTCCAGGCCAGCCGCGCGCATGTGGATGTGCCGCTGCTCGTGCGCCGGGAGCGATTGCTGCGCCTTCGCAAATTGCTCGATGAGAATGGGCCTGTGCTGGCGGCGGCCGTGCAGGCCGACTTTGGCATGCGGTCCCCCCGCCTCACGGAGGTGGCCGACTTCTTTGTGTTGCGTACCCTGCTGTCGCACACGCTGCGCCACTTGGCCAAGTGGGTCAAGCCTCGCCAGGTACACACGCCGATATACCTGCAGCCGGCCCACGCCTTCATCCAGCGCCAGCCCATGGGGGTGGTGGGTGTGATTGCGCCGTGGAACTACCCGGTGCAACTGGCCTTGGCGCCCGCCATCACGGCACTGGCGGCGGGCAACCGCGTGATGCTCAAGCCCAGTGAGCTGACGCCCCATACCTCGGCCCAACTGGCACTGCTGGTGGCGCAGTTCTTCGCTCCCGACGAATTCTGTGTGGTGCAGGGCGATGCCAACCTGTCTGCCTTGTTCGCCTCGTTGCCTTTTGATCATCTGGTGTTCACGGGCTCCACGGCGGTGGGCCGCAAGGTAGCGCAGGCGGCGGCGCAGAACCTGACGCCCACCACGCTGGAACTGGGGGGCAAGTCGCCCTGCATCATCGACGGCCATTGCGACATGCAGGACGCAGCACTCAAGATTGCGCACGGCAAGCTGCTCAACGCAGGGCAGACCTGCATCGCTCCCGACTACGTGCTGTTGCCGCGCGGTCGTGAGGGCGAATTTGCACAGGCTTACCGGGCTGCGGTGGTGCGCTTGTTTCCCACCATCGAGGGCAACGCCGACTACGCCTCCATCATCACGCCACGCCACCATGCCCGCCTGCGTACGATGCTGCAGCAGGCGCAAACGCAAGGGGCAGAGGTGCACACCATCGACCCGACCGATGGCAAGCAGGTGGCTCCTACGGTAGGTACGCTGGGTGACGGTGCCAGCCGCCAGATGCTGCCCACGCTGGTGTTTGGTGCCACGTCGCAGATGCAGCTCATGCAGGAAGAGATATTCGGCCCCATCCTGCCGGTGATCTCGTACGAGCGGCTGGATGACGCTATCGCTCACATCAACGCTGGGCCCCGCCCGCTGGCGCTGTACTGGTTTGGCCAGAGTGAGGCCGTGCGCGACGATGTGCTGCGCCGTACCGTCAGCGGCGGGGTGACGGTGAACGACACGCTGATGCACATTGCGCACGACAACCTGCCGTTTGGTGGCGTGGGCGACAGTGGCTGGGGTGCCTACCACGGCGAGCAGGGATTCCTGCGCTTTTGCCACCAGAAGTCGGTGCTGGTGCAGTCGCGCTGGGCCATGGGCTCGCTGTTCTATCCGCCCTATGGCGCCAAGTTCGACCAGGTCATGGGGCTGCTGCGCCGCTGGTTGTAGCGCTTTGTGTGAGTTGCCCGGGTGCTGTCTGACCGTCTTCCAGTTCGTCGTCCACCATGGCCGCAGGTGGGGGCGGCTGGGTGATCAGCTGCACCATCGCATCGCGCAGCTGGCCTGTGGAGACCGGCTTGTGCAGCAGCAACGCGGAGGTGGACTGCGCGTCCCGCAGGCGCTGGGGCGAGGTGTCGCCCGTCATGATGATCGCGGGCACGTTGGTTCCCAGGTAGGCACGCAGTGCCTGCAGCACCTGTTTGCCGGTTTCTTCATGGCGCAGGCGGAAGTCGGTGATGATGATGTCGGGCGTCACGTCCTCCAGGACTTCGAGGGCATCCGCGCTGGACTCTGCGGTCATGCACTGACAGCCCCAGCTTTGCAGCAATGACTGCATGCCCAGGCGCACAGCCTCGTCATCGTCGATGGCCAGCACCTTCAGGCCCATCAGGCTGCGGCCGTCCTGGGGTGTGGTGGCATCGTCTTCCAGCGCACCCTGCCAGCGGTCCAGCCACAGCCGGAAGACCGATCCTTTGCCAGGCTGTGAGCGCAACTCCACAGACGTGCGCATTTCACGCGCCAGGCGCTGCACGATGGCAAGTCCCAGGCCCAGCCCCTTGCGGCGGTCGCGCTCAGGGTTGCCGAGCTGGTGGAACTCCTTGAAGATGTTGTCCCACTGGTGCTCGGGGATGCCGGCTCCGGTGTCCCACACCTCCAGCGCCAGCCGTTTGCCGCGCGTGCGGCAGGCAATCAGCACACCGCCGTGGGCGGTATAGCGCAGGGCGTTGGAGATGAAGTTGTGCATCACCAGTCCCACCAGAGAGCGGTCGGCAAACGCAGCGGCTGAGGTCTCGCGGGTGCGATACACCAGCCCGGCTGTGTCGGCCTGCACGCCAAACTCCTGCTCCAGCGCGGTGAGCAGGGGCTGCACCGCAAAGGCGGCTGGCCGTACCTTGACCACGCCCGCTTCCAGCCGGGAGTAGTCGAGCAGGGTGGTGAGCATCTCGGCCGCAGCGCCTGATGCCGCATGGGCGTGCTTGAGCACGGTGCGCTGGTGGTCGTTGAGCGGGCTGCGGTGCAGCGATTCCAGAAACAGGCCCATGGCATGCAACGGCTGGCGCAGGTCATGGCTGGCCGCTGCGAGAAAGCGGGATTTGTCGCGGTCGGCCTGCTCGGCGGCCTCTTGCGCCGCCAGGGCCCGCTGCGACTCGGCCCGCAGCTGGCTGACCAGGCGCTCGTTTTCCAGCTTGAGCGCAATGCTGCGCCGCGTGGCCCGGTCGGCCGTGCGTGCCTGCAGGCAGGTCAGTGCGTAGTACACGCCGGTCAGGAACAGCGCAGGCCACATCACGGGCCCCCCGGCCAGTGCCACCGACATCATCACACCGCCGATGGCGCTGGTGAGGTAGGTGACGTAGGCGCGGTACAGCGGTGCGCCCAGCCCTAGCGCCCCTGAAGAGACCGTGCTGATGATGCCGATGGCGTAGATGACGCTGTCGGAGTTGCCCCAGTACAGCACCACATAGCCCAGGCTGCCCCAGCTCAGGCCCATGGCCGCCATGCAGGCGATGAGCTTGCGCGCAGCCTGCGGCGCCGGGTCTACAAAGGGTGCAATGCTGCGCAGCGTGAGGTACACCCCAGCCACCACCAGCGTGTGCGAGACCAGCCACACCGTGATGGCCTGTGTGTCTGCCACCCGGGCCATGACCCAGAGCGTGCCCAGGGCCGTGGCCAGCGACGCCAGAAGCGTCATCGGAAAGTTCTGCCGCAGCAGGGCCACCTGTTCGCGCAGCACCTCGTCGCGCTCCCACACCGGCCAGCCCCAGCGTGTGGGCGGAATCACCGGTTCGAGGGGGAGCGGACTGGTCTCAGAGGGGGTCATGGAGCTGCGGGGTGGACAGGCCCAGGCGCTGGGCTGCCAGCAGCGCAGCGCTGCGGCTGTTGACGCCCAGCTGCGCAAAGATGGCCGCCACATGCACACGCACCGTGTTCTCGCTCAGCCCCAGGTCGCGGGCGATCACTTTGTTGGGCCGGCCGGTGCACAGCAGCGACAGCACATCCAGCTGCCGCGCCGTGAGCGACGGCGTGTCGGGTCCGCGCACCGTGGCGCTGTTGCCGCTGTTGATCGGAAAACACGGCTGGCCAGACAGCGCACAGCTGATGGCCTCCAGGATGTCCTCGGCGCTTGCAGACTTGGGCAGAAAGCCATCTGCACCACGCGCACGCGCTTCGTGAATCGCATCGGGCGCCACGCTGGCGGACACCAGCACGATGCGCGCCTTGGGGCAGGCCTGCCGCAGCAGCCGCAGCCCGTCCAGTCCGCTCATGCCTGGCAACTGGATGTCCAGCAGCACCAGATCCGTGTCGGCCTGCTGCAGTGCGCAGGCATCGGCGATCGAGCCGGCCTCGGCAATGCTGCCCACGCTGGGATGGTCTTGCACGATCAGGCGCAGCCCCGTGCGGAACAAGGTGTGGTCATCCACGAGCAAAAGACGGGCTGTCATACAGGCAAGTATTGCGCACAACCGGGTGTTGCGGGCTAGTCCATTTGTGCGATGGACGCCTCTATGTGCACTTTCTAGACTTTCCGTCAAGCATTGAAAAGCACTTTGGGTGCGCACCAATGCGCAAACCTTCGTAACCACATTCCGTTTTCAAAGGGTTCCCATGACGATCAATGCACACACCCATGGCGCCGGCACCTCCGAAGCAGGCCTGCACCGCAGCGAACGACGACCGGCCGCCGACGCTGGCACAGGCCTGGGAGGCAACAGCGTGGCGCACATCGTGCAGGAGCATTGCCCCGATATGCTGGCCGCCGCTGGCGTGGTGATCGAGCACCTTGACGCCCAGGCAGGCACGTGGCAATTCTCGGCCGATGCGGGGCAGACCTGGCGCGCCATCCGCACTGACCTCATCAACCGTCCCGGCAATCTGGGCCTGGCGCTGGACCGCGATGCCCGCCTGCGGGTGCTGCCCTTCGGCGGGCACCGTGTGACGGGTGCCCGGGTGGCGTTCCACACGGTGCAGCGCAGCCACGGCCAGGGCAACGGCAGCTACCGTGCCTATGCCAGCGAGGACCGCGACGGTGGCTCGCGCACCGTCACCCTGGTGCTTAGCCTGGCGGCCATCAATGGGGCCCCGCCCGCCGTGCATGTGCCGCGCCCACGCAACAAACGCGCGACGGTGCAACGCGCCGCTGCGGCTGCGGCCACTGCAGCCGCAGGCAGCGCCCTGTCGTGCGCCATGGCCATGGCCTGAGGGCGTTGCCTGCGCTCTCGTCGGGAGGGGCTGAAGGGGGCGAAAAGCGGGGTGTGAAAGCATGGCCCTCAGGGCCGTACTAACCGCCTGTCAGGGTGGAAAAACCGTTTGCGGCGACAATGCCGGTCCTTTTGTTTTTTCATTCCCCGTTTTCGTTCGGTTTTTTCATGTCAAGTATCCAGGTTCGTCCCGCTACGCTTCGCGATGCCAAAGCCATTGCCCAGATCCACACTGTCTCTGCCCAAGAGGCTTACAAAGGACTGGTGCCAGACGAGCAGTTGAAATCCATGTCTTCGGTCGAAAAGCGCCAGGCCTACTGGCGCGAGGCCATTGAATATTGCGAGCCCCAGGTCCAGGTGGCGGTCGACGGCGAGAAGATCGTCGGCTTTGTGGGCTACGACCGCTCGCGCGATGAAAAGTCCCGCCCCACCACCGGTGAGATCTGGGCCATCTACGCCGCCCCCACCCATTGGAACCAGGGCGTAGGCCTGGCCCTGTGGGACGCCGCCCGCGACGGTCTGCAAGAAGAAGGCTGCACCAACGTCACCGCCTGGGTGCCGTTGCGCAACGAGCGCGCACTGCGCTTTCACGAGCTGGCCGGCTTCAAGCGCGAGCTGTCCACAGCCAAGACGGCCGTGATCGGTGGCGTGAAGATTGAAGAAGTCCGCCTGAAGCGCCCGATCAACGCATAAGGTGCCACGACACCCCGCCGCGTCGCCGCGCCCCTTTCCAACCCTTCGGACTGTGCGCGGCACTGTCAGACGCTGATGTCCACCACTCCTTCCACCATCCACTGGACCCACCAGGGCCAGCCCCGGCAAGCCCTGTGGCGCTCCGAGAGTGGCGCTGCGGCGCCGCGCAGGGTGGAGACGGCCGACGACACGTTGGCCGCCGACACCGCCTACCGCATGGCCTGCGAGGGCACGGGGTTGTTGTGGCAGGGCGATTTTCAGAACGCGCGGCACCTGCTGCAGGCGCTGATGCGCCGGGCTGACAAGAAGCCGCGCAAGGCGGCGGCAAAAGCGTCCCAGAAGCTCGCGGCGGCGACCCCAGCCGAGGCGTTTCACCTGCACCGCCAGGCGCAGGCGCAGCGCGCGCGGGTGCTGGCGTCGGTGCTGATCCCGCTTGAAGGCGACTACAGCATTGCGCTGCGCCGCGCCCCGGACTGGCGCCAGGCCTGTACCGAGGCCTGGGGGCCAGCGACCGGCGAGCGCTCGGTAGCCACGCTGCGTGAGCTGCTGGGACTGGTGGGCGCGCACGAGTGGCGCAAGAAAGGGGTCGAAATCCCTGCGCTGGGTGCCCCGCCGCTCAACCGCATTCACCCGCACTATGGGGTGTTCTCTCCGGTGCGGGGCGAATATGTGGGCTTGGTGGCCGCAGCCCCGCTGCCCAGCAAGGCGCTGGCGTTCGACATTGGCGTGGGCACAGGGGTGTTGTCTGCCGTGCTGGCATGCCGGGGGGTGCAACGGGTGGTCGCGACTGACCAGGACCCACGTGCTTTGGCCTGTGCGCGCGAAAATCTGCAACGACTGCAGCTGCTGGACCGTGTGGAGCTTGTGCAAGCGGACCTGTTTCCGCCGGGCCGTGCGCCGCTGGTGGTGTGCAACCCCCCGTGGGTGCCAGCGCGCGCCAACTCCCCCATCGAACACGCCGTGTACGACGAAGGCAGCCGCATGCTCAAGGGCTTTCTGGCAGGTTTGTCGGCCCACCTGGAGCCCGGCGGCGAGGGCTGGCTGATCCTATCGGACCTGGCAGAGCACCTGGGCCTACGCCCGCGCGAGCAACTGCTGGCGTGGATTGCCGAGGCGGGCCTGGTGGTGCGTGGCCGCCAAGACGTCAAGCCGGTGCATGCCAAGGCCGCCGACGCGCAGGATGCGCTGCACGCTGCGCGTGCGGCCGAGGTCACGTCCCTGTGGCGGTTGGCTGCGGCCTGAATCCGCACTGAGCGGCTCAATCCAGCAGCGCAGGCTGCGTAGCGGCAAAGTTTTCAGCCACCGGGCTGGCGGGCAGCAACTGGTCCAGCCGCTCGCGCAGGCTGGCGGCGCGCTCGGCACCTGCTGCAAGCGCGACTTCCTCAAACATGGCCTCGCCCACATCCAGCATGCTGGTGCGGTCCTTGGCGGCGCGCAGCGCCTCCCGAAAGTGCTGCGCCAGCACCGGGTCGCGGCGCGCAAACAGGCGCTCGCAGGTGTCAAACAGGTACATGCGGGCCCCGGCCAGTGATCGCAATGATTCGCCGGGTGCGGGGCGCTCAATGGACGGTGTGGGCGTGGGTGTGGTGGGCTCTGGTGTGGGCGGCAGGTCTGCCGGCCCGGTCAGGTAGCCCTGGCGCATCAGGTTCTCGACGATCTGCGCGCCGATGCCGTTGTACATGGCTTGCAGGTCTGACAGCGGCTTGCCGTCGGCCAGCAACAGCAAAGAGCGTTCGCGCAGGCTGAGGGTGCGCACACCGGGCGAGAGTTCCAGGCGGGCTTTCTCGGTTTTTTGCAGCAGCATGGGTGGCTCCGTGGCAGTCTGAGGCGGGCATTGCACCAGCCGGGCGTGACGCCGTGATGACCCCTTGGGTGTCCTGCATCACAATCACGGGCTGACCGGCGCTGCGTTGGGCGCCACGTGTCCGTACATTTGCTCCTTATTTGATAGCTCCCAGCGCATATTGCACTAGCGCTTGAAGCTGGTTTTGTTTGACTTTTGCTGCTGAGTGCCTGTGGAGGCCCTCTTTCCGAGAGGGCCCATCGAGCCAGCAGCCCCCTGAGATGACCTTGCTGCTCGCCCCGATGGAGGGGCTTCTGGATTTTGTGCTGCGTGATGTGCTGACCCGTGTGGGGGGCGTGGACCGCTGCGTGTCCGAGTTCATCCGCATCACCGGCACCCTGCTGCCCGACAAGGTGTTCCTGCGCTACGTGCCTGAGCTGCGCAATGGCAGCCGCACCCTGGCCGGTGTGCCCGTGCGGGCGCAGTTGCTGGGCTCCGACCCGGTCAGCATGGCCGAGAACGCTGCGCGCCTGGCAGCACTGGGCCCTGAGGGTATCGACCTGAACTTTGGCTGCCCCGCCAAGGTCGTCAACCGCCATGGTGGTGGCGCTGCGCTGTTGCAGGATCCCGAGCGCATCGCGGCTGTGGTGGGGGCTGTGCGCCGCGCTGTGCCCGCGCACCTGCCGGTGTCGGCCAAGATGCGCCTGGGCTTTAACGATACGGGGCTGATGCGCGAATGCGCCCAGGCCATGCAGGCGGGCGGCGCGGCCGAACTGGTGGTACACGCGCGCACCAAGGCCGATGGCTACCGTCCACCGGCGTACTGGGAGCACATTCCCACCATCCGTGCGGCGGTCTCCGTTCCGGTGGTGGCCAACGGCGAGATCTGGACGGTGGCCGACGCGCAGCGCTGCCGCGCGGTGTCGGGCTGCGACACGCTGATGCTGGGGCGGGGCATTGTGGCGGACCCCGGCCTGGCACGCGCCATTCGGGCTGCTGATGCGGGGCGTCCGGACTCGGACACCGTGGTGTGGGCCGATCTGGTGCCACACCTGGCCGCCTTTTGGCAGCTGGTGTGTGACGACCTGGAGCCGCGCCAGCGCGCAGGGCGTCTCAAGCAATGGCTCAACCTGCTGCGCCGCCGGTTTGCCGAGGCAGAGGTGGCCTACCAGCATGTGCGCACCATGACGGACCAGCGGGCCATCACCGTGTGGGTGGCAGAGCTGCAGGCCCGGGCTGGCTGCGCCCAAGGGGCTTAAACCGGCTACAGCAGGTGGTCCGGGGCCAGCGGTCCCAGCAGCTGCAGCATCAGCCGCAGGGGGGCGCTGGCGTCGGGCTCGGTGGTGGCGTCGGGCAGCCCGCTGCCCTCAGGAGCACGCCAGCGCAGGCCCTGGTCGGTGGCTTGCACCTGCCAGGCGGACTCTTTCAGTGCCGCGTCAATCTGCGTGGTGGCCCGGCGAGACAGCTCCGTGCTGCGAATCAGCAGCGCCACCTCGGTGTTCTGCCGCTGTGAGCGCATGTCCAGATTCATTGACCCCACGACCAGCAAGCGGCCGTCCACGATCAGCAGCTTGGAGTGCAGCATGGCGCGCGAGCCGCCTTGCGAACCCACGACGCCCGCGCTGTGGTTGCCCATGCTGCCCGACACGCCCAGCGCCCCCCGCAGCACGCCGGGCAACTCGCTGTGCATCTCGTACAGCTCCACCCCCATGGCCAGCAGCTGCGGCCGGTGACGGGCGTAACCGGCGTGCGCAATGGGCGCGTCGTTGGAGGCCAGCGAGTTGGTCAGCACCCGCACCCGCACGCCGCGTGCGCGCGCTGCGGCAAAGGCGGCCTCCATGTCCGGCCCGGGCACAAAGTAGGGCGAGATGATGAGCAGGTCGCGCCGCGCCTGGCCCATGAGCTGCAGAAGGCCATCCACCACCGTATCGGTCTGTGCTTCGTTGACCTCGGTGCCGGTGCGGGGCAGGGGGCTTGGTGGACTGTCTGCTGTCGCTACTTTGCGGGAGCCCGACACCAGCGCGGCGGCAGCGGCCTTGGGACTGCTGGGGCTGCTCAGGTTGCCGGGTACCCCTGCCGGGGTGCTCGCGGCAGGACTGGGTGGCGCTGGGGACACTGCAGGGGCGGCCCCATTGGGCACGCTGCCCACCGCTGCGCTGTCGGCCGGAATCTTGGCGGGCTGGTCTACCAGGACCGCTGCTGCTGCCCAGACAAAGGGCGTGCGCTCCAGGTCCATGGGCTCGTAGTTCCAGATGCGCGCCCGCTGCGCAGCGGTGGTGCCGGGCCCCATGTCGGGCGGTGAGCGGTCGGGCGCCGTGGTGCCACCCTGGCCTGCGACACGGCGCCTCCGCCCTTCGTCGGCCACTCGGATGCTGTCGCGCAAGTGGTCGAGTTCGCTCTGGGTGATAAGCGACTGCACCGGGTAGGCGCGTTCGTTGTTCCAGTAGCTGTCAAAGCTGCGTGATAGGTCCTGCACGATGGGGCCTGCGGCCAGCACGTCCAGGTCCACAAAGTTGCCCGAATCGGCGTTACCGAAGTAGGCATCGCCCAGGTTGCGTCCCCCGGTGACGGCCATGGCGTTGTCGGCAATGAACAGCTTGTTGTGCATGCGCTGCTGCACGCGCGAGAAGTCGCCCAGCAGGCTCAGCATGCGGCCGATGGGCGACCCCCGGGCACCGGTCACGGGGTTGAACATCCGCATCTCAATGTTGGGCACAAACGCCAGCCGCATCACCTGCGCGTCGCGCCCGGTGCTGTGAAAGTCGTCCAGCAACACGCGCACCCGCACACCACGCTGTGCCGCGGCCATCACGCTGAGCAGCAGGCGCTCGCTGCTGGCGTCTGCATGGATGGCGTAGTACTGAAGGTCCAGGGTTTTCTGGGCGGCGTCGACCAGGGCCAGGCGGCTGCTGTAGGCGGCCTGTGGGCCGCTGAGCAGTGCAAACCCTGAGGCATGCCGTGCCCCCTCGGCGGCCCTGCGTGCTGCGACGAGCTGCCCCAGCGGGGTATCGCCGGGGGCAGCCAGAGCAACCGACACCGGGCGGTCCACCTCCTTGGGCAGGCCCGCGCAGCCCGCGAGGGCCATGGCGACCAGCAGCACGACCCAGCGCGGCCAGCCGGGGCGGGTTGACTGGGGCGGGGTGAGGGACAAGGGGGGCGAAGACAGCATGGCGCGATTGTGACCGTGGAGCCGCTGGGGCGCAGGGCTCAGGTATAGCTGCGCGCCGGTCCATCCGCTGTCAGACAGCGCGCCAAGGCGAAGGCTTGGGCCCGCATCTGGCCCTGCACCGGGTCCCTCGCCGGTCCGAGGCCGTCGCCAGGTGTTGGGTTACCAGCTCACTTCGCGGTCGGGTGTGGCGCTGATCTTGTGGATGCTCAGGTCGGCGCCGTCGAACTCTTCTTCCTGCGTCAGCCGGATGCCCACCGTCTGCTTGAGGATGCCGTATACCACCACGCCGCCGATCAGGGCCCACACCACGCCCAGGCCCGTGCCGATGAGCTGGGCCGACAGGCTCACCCCGCCCAGACCGCCCAATGCCTTGCTGCCAAAGAGGCCCGCAGCCAGCCCGCCCCAGGTGCCGCACAAGCCGTGCAGCGGCCACACGCCCAGCACGTCGTCGATCTTCCATTTGTTCTGGGTCAGGGTGAACATCAGCACAAAGATGGCCCCGGCCACTGCGCCCACCACCAGCGCACCCAGCGGGTGCATGAGGTCCGATCCCGCACACACGGCCACCAGACCTGCGAGCGGGCCGTTGTGCACAAAGCCGGGGTCGTTCTTGCCCAGCACCAGGGCGGCGAGCGTACCGCCCACCATCGCCATCAGCGAGTTCACGGCGACCAGTCCCGAGAGCTTGTCCACGGACTGCGCGCTCATTACATTGAAGCCGAACCAGCCCACCACCAAGATCCAGGCGCCCAGCGCCAGGAAGGGAATGTTCGATGGCGGGTGGGCCGAGATCGCGCCGTCCTTGCGGTAGCGGTTGGCGCGGGAGCCCAGCAGGATCACCGCTGGCAGGGCAATCCAGCCGCCCATGGCGTGCACCACCACCGAGCCCGCAAAGTCGTGAAACTCCTCCCCCGTCACGGCCTTGATCCAGCCCTGCACACCAAAATGCTGGTTCCAGGCGATGCCCTCAAAAAACGGGTACACAAAACCGACAATGACTGCCGTTGCCATCAGTTGCGGCCAGAACTTGGCGCGCTCTGCAATGCCGCCCGACACGATGGCCGGAATGGCGGCTGCGAACGTGAGCAGGAAGAAGAACTTGACCAGCGCATACCCGCTGAGCTGCACCAGCGACTCTGCGCCAACAAAAAAATGCGTGCCGTAGGCCACGGTGTAACCGACGACGAAATAGACGACCGTGGACACCGAAAAGTCCACCAGGATCTTGACCAGCGCATTCACCTGGTTCTTTTTGCGAACCGTGCCCAGCTCCAGAAACGCAAACCCGGCGTGCATGGCCAACACCATGATCGCCCCGAGCAAGATGAACAAGGCATCTGTGCCCTGTTTGAGTGCTTCCATAACGTCCTCGCGATAGTGATTGATCGACTCTGGTGCGTTTTCGTGAGACGCCACAGATTTGCACCAAGTTGAAGCAAGAAGCGCGCCAAGAGTTGGTGCAAGGTTTTGCACTGATTTGGGGCTTGATGGTGTGATGGAAGAATGGAGGCTCAAAATACTGTATAAATAAACAGTTTTTTAGCGCCGACTCCACCCCCGCTCGCTATGGGCCTCTTACCCCCTCCTGAAGACGACCTGCCCGAGCAGCCGCAGGAAATCCGCGTCCCGCTGCAAGCCATTCGCGGCCGAGGGGCGGCGACGGCCATGGCGCACCGGTTTGCCAAAGACCAGCGGGAGCCCGCAGATGATGGGTGGAGCCATGTCAGGGCAACTGGCAATGCGCAGGATTTGGTCACGGTCGACGGATGCCAGGAGGGCGAAGATGAATGGGGCTCCGGGGCGCCGGGCGGGCTTGCTGCATGCGAAGACGGGGAAGGCGACATCCGTCCTTCGCCCGTCACCCGCGTGCATTTCGAGACCGCGCGCAGTGCCCTGTGCGCCAACGACTCGCCCGACATCTTCTTTGAGCTATCGGTCAATCCCTACCGGGGCTGCGAGCATGGCTGCATCTACTGCTACGCGCGGCCCACGCACAGCTACCTCAATTTCTCCCCCGGGCTCGACTTTGAGACGCAGATCGTGGCCAAGCACAACATTGCGCAGGTGCTGCGCCAGGAGCTTGCGCAGCCACGCTATGTGCCGCGCCTGCTCAATATCGGCTCGGCCACCGACTGCTACCAGCCTGTAGAGCGCGACCTGAAGCTCACGCGCAGCGTGATCGAAGTGATGCGCGAGGCGCGCCACCCGTTTTCGCTGATCACCAAATCCAGCGGAGTGGAGCGCGACCTGGACCTGCTCGCCCCGCTGGCCGCACAGCGCCTGGCGGCGGTGTACGTCACCATCACCACGCTAGACGCCACACTGGCCCGCCGCATGGAGCCCCGTGCTGCCGCACCCCACCGGCGGCTGCGCACCATACGTGCCCTGGCCGAGGCGGGAGTGCCGGTGGGCGTGAGCGTGGCGCCGCAGATTCCCTTCATCACCGAAGACATGGAGCAGGTACTGGAGGCCGCGCGCGACGCCGGTGCGCGCACCGCCTTCTACACCGTGCTGCGCCTACCCTGGGAGCTGGATGCGCTGTTTCGGGAATGGCTCACGGTGCATTACCCGCAGCGTGCAGCGCGCGTCATGGCACGGGTGCAAGACCTGCACCACCTCACCGATGCGCAGCGCGCTGCCGGCAAGACCTATGACAGCGACTTCGCCACGCGCATGAAGGGCAGCGGGCTGTGGGCCGATTTGCTGCGCCAGCGCTTTGCCAACACCTGCCGTCGCCTGGGGCTCAACCGCGAGCGTGAGGGCCTGGACCTGGGCCAGTTCAGGCCGGGGCTGCTGCGCGGGCAGGGCAGCTTGTTTTAGCGGCTCTTTGCGATCTCGACGGGCGCGGGTTGGGGCGCTCGAATTGTTTGCTGGTCCCTGCGGAACTAGGTCCGGCGGCCGCATCGTCCACAGGCCCGTCAGGCCAGCACGTCGCGGATAGACGCGTCCTTGCCGAACTGTGCCTTGGCAAACGGGCACAGCGGGACCACCTTGGTGCCTGTTGTCCGTGCCCACTCCACCAGCGCCCCGAGCAGCGCGCGCCCCACACCCTGGCCGCTGAGCGACGGGTCCACCTCGGTGTGGTCGACGATGATCATCGTGGCGTTGGTGCGGCTGTAGGTCATCTCGGCCAGGCGCTGGCCGTCGTGCGTGATGTAGAACGCGCCTTTGGCGTCCTGCTCCTGGTGGTGAATGGTGTGTGACATGGTTCGTTGCAGTGGCAAAGATGTGCGCCAGAGTATGGGGCACAGGATGCTGGAGCCGCACTGGACGTCGCTCGCAGGCCAATACGCGAAGGGCTGACTCCATCGGTGAGGGTGCTACCCGATCTGGAACGCCTCGGACAAAAACTCTGCGGTGGCGCGCACCCGGGCGGTGCGTTGCAGGTCGGGGTGCATCACCTGCCAGACCTCGTAGTCGTTCGCCCGGCGGCGCTCGGGCCAGATACGCACCAGGCCTTCGCGCTCGCCCATCCACACCGGCATCTCGCCCAGCCCAATGCCCGCCGCCACGCCCTTGCGCACCAGCAGACTGGAGCGCACCGCCAGCGCGATCCGGGCCTGGCGCGCGGGCACACCCGCCATTGTGAGAAACGCGTTGTGCTCCAGGTAGGGCGCGTAGGCCACCAGGTGGTGGCCGCGCAGCTCGTCCTCGGGCACGGGCATGCCAAAACGCTCGACATAGCCTGCACTGGCAAACAGGCCCACGGGCCACGACGCCACGCGGCGCACCACCAGGTCGGGGGCCTCGGGCCGCACGTTGCGGAACGCGATGTCCACCTGCCGGCGGCTGAGGCTGAGCAACTGGGTGGACACCTCCAGGTCCACGCGGATGTGGGGCCAATGATGCTGCAGGCGTTCGATGGCGGGCATGAGCAGATCGATGGCGATGGAGTCGGTGCTGGTCACACGCACCAGGCCGCCCGGGCTGGTGTCCTGACCCTCGATGCGGGTGCGCAGGTCCAGGGCCGCGCTTTCCATGCGGCGGGCGGCGGCAAGCGCTGTCTCGCCTGCAGCGGTGAGCAGGTAGCCGTCCTTGGCACGCAGAAACAGCTTGGCGCCCAGTTCGGCCTCCAGCGCGTTCAGCCTCCGCCCGACGGTGGCCTGGTCCACGCCCAGGCTGCGCGCGGCGGCGCGCAAGGAGGGCGCGCGGGTCAGGGCAAGAAAGATGCGGGTGTCGTCCCAGTTCATGGCCGTATGGAGGTTGCGGATGAGGGGTGAGTGTGATGCAAATTTGCATCGCTATAGAGCGAAATTGCTGCGTTTAAATCACTGCGTGGCGCTCTATCCTTGAAGGCACTGAAACCATTGCTTGAGGAGTAACACCCATGTCCACACCAGCGGCCGAACAACCTGCAAACCCACAACCCACCATGCAAGCCATCGTGTTCGATGACTTCGGCGGCCCGGAAGTGCTGGTGGCGCGCGATATCCCCGTCCCCGAGGTGCGCCCGCACGACCTGCTGGTGCGCAACGCCTCCATCGGCGTCAACCGGGCCGACCTGTTGCACCGCAAGGGGGCCTATGGCCGTGCCTACTTTGGCGATGCCGACACCATGGGGTTGGAGATTGCGGGCACCGTCGTCGCCATGGGGCCTGAGGTGCAGGGCTTTGCCGTGGGCGACCGCGTGATGGGCATCGTAGGCGGCGGCGCCTACGCGGAGCTGTCGCGCATCGACCACCGCATGGCCATGCCGGTGCCTGCGGGCATGGACCTGGTAGCCGCTGGCGCCGTGGCCGAGGTGTTCGTGACCGCGCATGAGGCGCTGTTCCACCTGGCGCGCCTGCATGCGGGCGAGTCGGTGCTGATCCATGCCGCAGCGGGCGGCGTGGGTTCAGCCGCAGTGCAACTGGCCCATGCGGCGGGAGCGCGCGTGTTCGCCACGGCCGGGGGCGACAAGCGTGCCGCCGTGCTGGGCTGCGGGGCCGATGTGTTCATCGACTACCGCAGCGAAGACTTTCAGGCGGTGGTGGCGCAGGCCACGCAGGGCCGGGGCGTGGATGTGGTGATTGACTTCATCGGGGCTCCGTACCTGCAGCGCAACGTGCGGTCGCTGGCCGACGGCGGGCGCCTGGTGTCGGTGGGGCTGCTAGGGGGCGCGCAGGGTGCGGAGCTGCCCATGGATGTGGTGCTGTACCGCCACCTGCAGATCTTTGGCACCGTGATGAAGTCCCGCCCGCCCGAGGTCAAGCAGGCCATGGTCCAGCGGTTTGCCCAGCAGTGGCTGCCAGCCCTGGCCGCTGGCGTGATCCGGCCGGTGATCGACAGCACGTTTGCACTGGCCGATGCCGCACAGGCCCATCGGCGCATGGAGTCTGGCGCCAGCATCGGCAAGATCCTGTTGCTGCCCGAGGCGCGCTGAGCGGGCGGGGCGTAGCGCCCAACGCCCAACGCCCAGCTTTCGGCCCACCTCAGCCCGCTGCGGCCGGCTTGCGGCACGCGGCAAACATGTCCAGCTCGGTGTTGTACGCCTCGGTCTTCACATCCATCAGGCCCAGTACCGAGTGGAAGTAGTGGTCGTGCGTGATGCGACGCTCGCCCAGGTCTTGCTGCAGGCAGCCCGTGGTGAGGTGGGTGCGGGCCTGCATGGCGGGTGACAGCCAGGTGATCCAGGGCACGTGTTTTTGCACGTCGGGGGCAATGGAGTAGGGCAGACCGTGCAGGTAAATGTTGTTCTCACCCAGCGACTCACCATGGTCTGCTACGTAAATCATAGCTGTCTGGGCATGTTGTTCCTGCGCTCCCAGCCACTGGAGCACTGAATCGAGGAAATGGTCGGTCTCGACGATGCTGTTGTCGTAGGCGTTGACCACCTGCTCGCGTTGGCATTCCTGCAGCGCGGTGGAGGTGCACTCGGGGCCAAACTTCTTGTTCTCGGGCGCGGAGCGCTTGTAGTACGCGGGGCCGTGGCTGCCCATCTGGTGCATCACCACCACGGTGCCACGCTGGCGCTGCTCGGCAGGCAGGGCGGCGATCTGGGCGTCCAGGTCCTTGAGCATCGCGCGGTCCAGGCACTCGCCGCCAGCGCACAGCGCCGGGTCTTTCTGGGTGCTGGTGCTGGTTTCACCCACGCGGTCGCACACGCCCTTGCAGCCCGACTGGTTGTCCACCCACAGCACGGCCAGGCCGGCGTGGTGCAGCACATCGATCAGGCTTTCGTAGTTGGCCGAGCGGCCCTCGTAACCCGTGCGGTCCAGGTGCGAATACATGCAGGGCACCGACGCGGCGGTGCTGGTGCCGCACGACCAGGCATTGCGTGCGCTCACCAGGTCCTTGCGGGCCGACAGGCGGGGGGTGGTGTCGCGCTCATAGCCGTTCAGACCAAAGTTGCCGCTGCGGCCCGTCTCGCCCAGCACCAGCACCAGCAGCGGGGGCTTGGCCTGGCCGGCGTAGCTGGCGCCCAGCTGGGCGTCGCGGCCCAGGGGCAGGATCTTGCTGGTGTCCATGCGCAGGGGCTTGGTGGCAATGTTGCCCAGTGCGTACACGCTGTTGAGCGGGTTGATCAGGTAGCGCAGCTTGGTGTGGTTGCGCATGGTCGATGCAAAGTCCTGGAACACCAGCAGCAGGCACACCACGATGACGGCGATGGAGCCCACCAGCAGCAGCCCGTTGTGCGCCACATGGCGCAGGGCCGTGAGGCGCTGCACGGGGCGGCGGTACAGCCACAGCAGCGGCGGCGCCGCCAGGATCAGCACCGTGCCCAGCATGCGCAGGTTGAGCAGGTCGCCTGCTTCCTTCACGTCGGTCTGCATCACGTTGACCAGCATGCTGGCGTCGATGGCGATGCCGTAGGCCAGCATGAAGTACGCACCAAACGCGGCCATCAGCACCAGCACCAGCACAGCGGGCTTGAGCGTCCAGCGCCAGGCCAGCAGGCTCAGCAGCGCGGCGTTGCCCGCCGCCACGATGAGCGCAAACGCCAGCGCAAAGCCCCAGCCGCGCAGGCTGCCCTGGCCGGGCAGCTGGGCCACCTCTTGCCACAGTGGCACGTTGCAGGCCGTGGCCAGCCAGGTGCTGACCAGCACCACCACCCAGGCGGGGTGCATGGGGCGGGGGGCAGGGGATGCGGTGGGAGGCTCCGAGCGTGAAGCCGAGGCAAAGGGCAGCAGGCGCCGCAGGGACAAAAGCATAGCCCCCGAGTGTGCTGCCAGTTGCTTAAGTGCGCATTAATGCCCGGCGCCAAGACCCCGCGCATGGTGGGCCAAATGGTCGCCGACAAAGCTCTGCACAAAGTAGTAGCCGTGGTCGTAGCCCGCGTGCCGGCGCAGCGTGAGCGGCTGGCCGATGGCCTGGCACGCGGCCTCGAACAGGTGGGGGTGCAGCTGGTCGGCCAGGAATTTGTCGTCCAGCCCCTGGTCGATGAGGATGCCGGCCGGGTAGGGCGCGATGGGCTGGTGCTGCATCAGCACCGTGGCATCGTGCTCCAGCCAGGTGGTGCGGTCGGAGCCAAGGTAGCCGGTGAAGGCCTTTTCGCCCCAGGGGCACTGGGTGGGCGCGCAGATGGGCGCAAAGGCCGACACCGTCTTGAACCGGCCGGGGTGGCGCAGGGCCAGTGTGAGCGCGCCGTGGCCGCCCATGCTGTGGCCGAAGATGCCCAGGCGCTGCGTGTCGATGGGCAGGTGCCGGCCCACCAGGGGCAGCAGCTCTTGCAGCAGGTAGCTCTCCATGCGCCAGTGGGTGTTCCAGGGGCTCTGTGTGGCGTCGAGGTAAAAGCCTGCGCCCACGCCAAAGTCCCAGCTGGCCGTGGCGCCGGGCAGGGCCGACACGGCCTCGCCGCGTGGGCTGGTGTCGGGTGCGATCAGGGCCAGGCCCAGTTCGGCGGCCAGGCGCTGGGCGCCAGCCTTGATCGCAAAGGTCTCTTCGGTGCAGGTCAGCCCCGCCAGGTACAACACGGCGGGCACAGGGCCCTGTTGTGCCTGGGGCGGCAGGTACACCGAGAACTTCATCGGCAAGCCGATGGTGGTGGAGGTGTGCTGGTAAAAGCGCTGCTCGCCGCCAAAGCAGGCGTGGCTGCTGAGCAGGTCCAGGGGAGTGGTCATGGTGATTGCTCTTGAATTGATAGCTGCTCAGGCAATAAATCGTAGCGCTTGAGGCAGTTTTCGCTGGTAGGAGACCTAAAAACCGGCTCCAGGCCGTTTTTCATGGCCCGCCGGGGCCAGCACCCAGACTGTCCCGTTGTTTCTGGGGCTGCGGGCGCTGGCGAGTGGCCGGGTTACGCGGCGTACTTGACGACCGAGCGGATCGACTTGCCTTCGTGCATCAGATCGAACGCTTCATTGATGTCCTTGAGGCCCATGGTGTGCGTGACGAACGGCGCGAGCTGGATCTTGCCCGCCATCGCGTCTTCGACCATGCCGGGCAACTCGCTGCGGCCCTTGACGCCGCCAAACGCAGTGCCCAGCCATTTGCGGCCGGTGACGAGCTGGAAGGGGCGGGTGCTGATCTCTTGCCCCGCGCCTGCCACGCCGATGATGACCGACTGGCCCCAGCCCCGGTGCGCGCATTCGAGCGCAGCGCGCATCACGTTGACGTTGCCGATGCACTCAAAGCTGTGATCCACGCCCCAGGTCGTCATCTCCACGATGACCTGCTGGATGGGCTTGTCGAAGTCCTTGGGATTCACGCAGTCGGTCGCGCCAAAGGTGCGGGCCAGATCGAACTTGCTGGGGTTGGTGTCGATGGCGATGATGCGCCCGGCCTTGGCCAGCTTGGCGCCCTGGATCACGGCCAGGCCGATGCCGCCCAGGCCGAACACGGCCACCGTGTCACCCTCTTGCACCTTGGCGGTGTTCTTGACGGCGCCCAGGCCCGTGGTCACGCCGCAGCCCAGCAGGCAGACCTGCTCGGGGTTGGCGTTGGGGTTGACCTTGGCGAGCGACACCTCGGCCACCACGGTGTATTCGCTGAAGGTGCTGCAGCCCATGTAGTGGTAGATGGGCTGGCCGTTGTAGCTGAAGCGCGTGGTGCCGTCGGGCATCACGCCCTTGCCCTGCGTGGCGCGCACGCTCACGCACAGGTTGGTCTTGCCGCTCTTGCAGAACAGGCATTCGCCGCATTCGGCGGTGTAGAGCGGGATCACATGGTCGCCGGGCTTCACGCTGGTCACGCCCTCACCCACTTCCACCACGATGCCCGCACCTTCATGGCCCAGTACGACGGGGAACAGGCCCTCAGGGTCGTCACCGCTCAGGGTGAAGGCGTCGGTGTGGCACACGCCGGTGTCGGTGATCTTGATGAGCACTTCGCCCTTCTTGGGCGGGGCGACGTCGATCTCGACGATCTGCAGGGGTTCTCCGGCTTTGAAGGCAACGGCGGCGCGGGATTTCATGGGGTGGCTCCTTGGGTGGGCGGTGGTGAAGAGGGGCGAGGCTACTTCAGGTACGAGCGAAGCAGCGTGAGTGTCTCGTCCAGCGCCTGCGGTGCGGCGGAGGGCTGGGCCATCAGCGTTTCGCGCACATGGCTGTCCAGCAGGTCGGTCATCAACCCGTGCACGGCGCCGCGCATCGCCGCCAGCTGCTGCAGGATGGGCGCACAGTCGCTGCCCGCCTCGACGGCGCGCTCCAGCGCTTCCGCCTGGCCACGGATGCGGCGCAGGCGGGTGATGGCGCGTTGCTTGTCTTCGGCGGAATGGGGCATGGGGGCGGCGCCCGTCACGGCCAGGGGTGGCGGGAGGGGCGTATGGAACGAGATACTAGGCGGTAGTATAAATCTGAAGCGCTTGATAGATAAGCGCTACGAGTGCAAAAGATGCTTTTACTAGGGGGTAGTATATGCTGGCGTTCGCCTTTGCCCCTCGCCCCCGGGGTTTACGCCGCGCTGCTGCTGTGCAGTGCCGCAGCCTGGGCTTCCGCGTCGGCGCCCGCAGGCAGCCGGATCGGGCACGACGGATCGGTGGCGGCGCGCCACACGGCCTGCGCCACGTCGGCAGCATGGGTGACCAGCGCATGGGATTGCGCCCACCCCGCGAAGACACGCTGGGCCACGGCGTCGTAACTCTCGGGAACCGAGCCCATCCGTGGGCGGGCGTTCTCCCCGAAGCGGGTTTGCGGTGCGCGCCCCGGGAGGACCAGACGTGCCTGCACGTTGAAGGACTCCAGCTCCAGCGCCAGCGATTCGGTGAACGCGTTGACTGCCGCCTTGCTCGCCCTGTACACAGACAGCAGCGGCAACGGCTCCAGCGTCACGCTCGACGTCACATTCACGATCACCCCGGAGCGCCGCTGCCGGAGCTGCGGCAGCACCGCCTGCGTCATCGCGATGGTGCCGAGCGTGTTGGTCTCGAACACGTCCCGCACGGTCGCCATCGGTGTGCCCTCCAGCGCATTCAGCAGCCCGATCCCGGCGTTGTTGACCAGCACGTCGAGTGGGCCGGCCGCAGCGACGGCGTCACGGATGCTGTCCTCGCGGGTCACGTCCAGCGCCACGATGCGCAGGCGCTCGCTGGTCGGAAGCAGTTGTGGCTGCGGCGTGCGCATGGTGGCGACCACGTTCCATCCTTGGTCCAGGAAGTGGCGGGCGGTTTCGAGGCCGAAACCGGAGGAGCAGCCGGTGATGAGGACTGTTTTCATGGGTATTCCAATCAGTGGTTGAGGTGCCCCAACGATAGGCCGGCGAGGCAGGACTTGATACACTGCAAAGTCGTCAAATATGTTCTGAAAGTCCAGATGTCCGACCCCTTTGCCGATGTGGTGGCCCTGCTGCAGCCGGGCGCGCCTTTCTCCAAGGTCGTCACCGCGGCAGGGCTATGGCGTGTGCGCCGCAGCGAGCCCGGGCGTACGTTCTACTGCGCCATCCTTGACGGTGCATGCCAGCTGGAAGCGCAAGGGCATGAGCCCGTGGCGCTGCAAGCGGGGGATTTCGTCCTCATCCCTTCCACCCAAGGCTTTTCCATGTCCAGCCTGCCGCCCCCAGGGCAGGACCAGCCAGAGGCGGTGCCGGTGGTCTTGCCGGGCGGCGAATTCCGCCTGGGCAGTACCACGGCAGCGCCGGAGGTGCGGTACCTGGTCGGCTACTGCGTGTTTGGCGCACCCGACGCGGACCTGCTGGTGACGCTGCTGCCCCAGCTGGTGCACGTGCGCGGAGACAGCCGCTTGGAAACCCTTGTGCAGCTGGTGGCCGAGGAATGCCGGGCAAACCGCCCCGCCCGCGATGTGGTGCTCGCCCGCCTGCTCGAAGTGCTGTTGGTGGAGGCGCTGCGCTCGACGGCCGGGACGGTGGCCTCGGCGGGCCTTGCGCGCGGGCTGGCGGACGAGCGGCTGGCGGCGGCATTGCGCAGCATGCACGCCAGCCCTGCGCAGCCCTGGACGGTTGCGCAGCTGGCCAGGGAGGCGGCGTTGTCACGCTCCGCCTTCTTTGAGCGCTTCAGCCGCGTGCTGGGTGTGGCGCCCATGGAATACCTGCTGACCTGGCGCATGGCGTTGGCGAAAGACCTGCTTCGGCGCGACGATTGCGGCATGGCAGAGATTGCCGAGCGCACGGGCTACAGCTCGGTCAACACCTTTGGCGTGGCGTTCACCCGCCACGTGGGCATGCCACCTGGGCGCTACGCTCGGGCGCAGGTTCGGGATCATGCCCACCACTCCGCGGCGGTCGCTGAAGCGCATGCGTGAGGCAACAAAAAAGCCCGCAGGCATTGCCTGCGGGCTTTTTGGTTGGGAGCGTACGGCGCAGTGCGCCGCACCGATCAGCGGCTGGCCAGGGGAGGCACGTCGCGGCGCACGGAGCCGGTGAACAGCTGGCGGGGGCGGCCGATCTTGTACTCGGGGTCACCGATCATTTCGTTCAGCTGGGCGATCCAGCCCACGGTGCGGGCCAGGCTGAAGATGCCGGTGAACAGGTTCACCGGGATGCCGATGGCACGCTGCACGATGCCGGAGTAGAAGTCCACGTTCGGGTAGAGCTTGCGCTGCACGAAGTAGTCGTCTTCCAGGGCGATCTTTTCCAGCTCCTTGGCCAGCTTGAACAGCGGGTCGTTTTCCAGGCCCAGCTCGGCCAGCACTTCATTGCAAGTCTCTTGCATGAGCTTGGCGCGGGGGTCGTAGTTCTTGTACACGCGGTGGCCAAAGCCCATGAGTTTGACGCCGGAGTTCTTGTCCTTGACCTGCTTGATGAAGTCGCCGATCTTTTCCACGCCGCCTTGGGCCTGGATGTCGTACAGCATGTTGAGGGCTGCTTCGTTGGCGCCGCCGTGGGCAGGGCCCCACAGGCAGGCCACGCCAGCGGCGATGGCAGCGAACGGGTTCGTGCCCGACGAACCGCACAGGCGCACGGTGGAGGTCGAGGCGTTCTGCTCGTGGTCAGCGTGTAGGATGAAGATGCGGTCCAGCGCGCGTTCCAGCACGGGGTTGACCTTGTACTCTTCGCAGGGCGTACCGAACATCATGCGCAGGAAGTTGCCTGCATAGCTCAGGTGGTTCTGCGGGTACATGTAGGGCTGGCCCATGCCGTACTTGTAGGCCATGGCGACCAGGGTAGGCATCTTGGCGATCAGGCGGATCGCGGCGATCTCGCGGTGCTGCGGATTGTTGATGTCCGTGCTGTCGTGGTAGAAAGCCGACAGAGCGCCCACCAGACCGGTCAGCACAGCCATGGGGTGCGCGTCGCGGCGGAAGCCACGCAGGAAGAACTGCATCTGCTCGTTGACCATGGTGTGGTTGGTCACGCGGCTGGTGAAGTCGGCCTTCTGGGCTGCGTTGGGCAGATCGCCGTACAGCAGCAGGTGGCAGGTTTCCAGGAAGTCGCAGTTTTCGGCCAGCTGCTCAATGGGGTAGCCGCGGTACAGCAACTCGCCCTTGTCTCCATCGATGTAGGTGATGGCCGACTGGGTGGCTGCTGTGGACAGGAAGCCCGGGTCGTAGGTGAACATGCCCGTCTGCGCATACAGCTTGCGGATGTCGATGACGTCCGGGCCGATGCTGCCCTGATAGACCGGCAGGTCCACGCTGGGGCTGCCGTTACTGAACGACAGGGTGGCTTTGTTGTCAGCTAGCTTCATTGTTACTTTCCTTGGGTAGGTTGCCGATACGAATCCGGTCTTGGTGCGAGGGCCGGGTGTCAGGCATGCACTGCCGTGGCGCCACCGCTTTGTCTCAGCATGCCGAGCACTTCACGCGCTTCTTGTGTGTCTTGGTCGCCCGAGGGCTCTCGCCGCCGCAGCAGCAGGTCCAGCAGGTCGTTGTCCGCCAGATCCATCAACGCGTTGAGGCCTTGCGCATGGCGCTGCGTCAGCGTCGATTCGAAGCGGTGGAAGAACTTCTCGATGAACAAGTCGTTCTCCAGCAAGCCGCGCCGGCAGCGCCAGTGCAGCTTGCTCAGCTCGCGTTCGTCCAGCAGCGGCGAAGCCGCCTCTGGCGCGATGGAGGGGGTGGATAGCGTTTGCATGGACCGGTGTGTAGGACGATGAACGGGCCGCGCTCAGATGGCGCGGCGCACCATCAGTTCCTTGATCTTGCCGATGGCCCGGGTGGGGTTCAGGCCCTTGGGGCACACGTCCACGCAGTTCATGATGGTGTGGCAGCGGAACAGGCGGTACGGGTCTTCCAGGTTGTCCAGGCGCTCCGTGGTGGCTTCGTCGCGGCTGTCGGCGATGAAGCGGTAGGCCTGCAGCAGACCCGCAGGACCCACGAACTTGTCGGGGTTCCACCAGAAGCTGGGGCAGCTGGTCGAGCAGCTGGCGCACAGAATGCACTCGTACAGGCCGTTCAGCTCTTCGCGCTCTTCAGGCGACTGCAGGCGCTCGGTTTCGGGCGGCACGTTGTCGTTGACGAGGTAGGGCTTGATGGAGTTGTACTGCTTGAAGAACTGCGTCATGTCCACGATCAGATCGCGGATGACGGGCAGGCCGGGCAGGGGCTTCAGGACCACGGTGCCGGGCAGCGTGTTCATGTTGGTCAGGCAGGCCAGGCCGTTCTTGCCGTTGATGTTCATGGCGTCCGAGCCACAAACACCTTCGCGGCAGGAGCGGCGGAACGACAGCGTGGGGTCTTGCGCCTTGAGCTTCATCAGGGCGTCCAGCAGCATGCGTTCGCTGCCGTCGAGTTCGACTTCGACGGTCTGCATGTAGGGCTTGGCGTCCTTGTCAGGATCGTAGCGGTAGATTTGGAAGGTGCGTTTTGCCATGGTGGGGTGCTCCTGTATCCGTTTAGAACGTGCGAACCTTGGGCGGAACTGAGTCCACGGTCAGGGGTTTGAGTTTGACGGGCTTGTAGGTCAGGCTGTTGCTCTCGCTGTGCCACAGGGTGTGCTTCATCCAGTTGGCATCGTCGCGGCCCAGCGGTGCCACTGGGTCGTCTGCGGGGCGCTCGTAGTCGCTCACCGTGTGGGCGCCACGGCATTCCTTGCGGGCAGCTGCAGACACCATGGTGGCTTGCGCAGCTTCGATCAGGTTCTCGACTTCCAGCGCTTCGATGCGGGCGGTGTTGAACACCTTGGAGTGGTCCTTCAGGCCCACGCTGTTCACGCGGTTGCGCAGCTCGGCAATCTTCTTGACGCCTTCGTCCATGCTCGCTTGCGTGCGGAACACGCCGGCGTGCAGCTGCATGCTGGCGCGGATGTCGTTGGCCACGTCCTGGGCGTATTCGCCGCTGCTCGCGCCTTGCAGGCGGTTGAGGCGCTCCAGGGTGCGGTCGGCCGCGTCCTTGGGCAGGGGCTTGTGGTTCTTGTTCTTGTCGTTGAACTCGACGATGTGGTTGCCAGCTGCGCGGCCGAAGACCAGCAGGTCCAGCAGCGAGTTGGTGCCCAGACGGTTGGCGCCGTGCACCGATACGCAGGAGCATTCGCCCACTGCGTACAGGCCGTTGACCACCAGGTTGTCGTTGCCGCCTTGCTGCACCACGACCTGGCCGTTGATGTTGGTGGGGATGCCACCCATCTGGTAGTGGATGGTGGGCACCACAGGAATCGGTTCCTTGGTGATGTCCACGTTGGCGAAGTTGACGCCGATTTCGTACACCGAAGGCAGGCGCTTGTGGATGGTGTCTGCGCCCAGGTGGTCGAGCTTGAGCAGCACGTAGTCCTTGTTGGGACCGCAGCCACGGCCTTCCTTGATTTCCTGGTCCATCGAGCGGGACACAAAGTCGCGCGGTGCCAGGTCCTTCAGGGTGGGCGCATAGCGCTCCATGAAGCGCTCGCCATTGCTGTTGAGCAAGATGGCGCCTTCGCCGCGGCAGCCTTCGGTCAGCAGCACCCCCGCGCCGGCCACGCCGGTGGGGTGGAACTGCCAGAACTCCATGTCTTCCAGCGGAATGCCGGCGCGCGCGGCCATGCCCAAGCCGTCACCGGTGTTGATGAAGGCGTTGGTCGAGGCTGCAAAGATACGGCCTGCGCCACCGGTGGCCAGCAGAGTGGTCTTGGCTTCAAGAATGTGCAGGTCGCCGGTTTCCATTTCCAGCGCCGTCACGCCCACCACGTCACCGTCGGCGTCGCGGATCAGGTCCAGGGCCATCCACTCCACGAAGAAATTGGTGCGGGCCTTGACGTTTTGCTGGTACAGCGTGTGCAGCATGGCGTGGCCGGTGCGGTCGGCCGCAGCGCAAGCGCGTTGCACGGGCTTTTCGCCGTAGTTGGCGGTGTGACCACCGAAGGGGCGCTGGTAGATCGTGCCGTCGGTGTTTCGGTCAAACGGCATGCCCATGTGTTCTAGGTCGTACACGACCTTGGGGGCTTCGCGGCACATGAACTCGATGGCATCCTGGTCGCCGAGCCAGTCGGAACCCTTGATGGTGTCGTAGAAGTGGTAGTGCCAGTTGTCCTCGGACATGTTGCCCAGCGACGCGCCGATGCCGCCCTGGGCCGCCACGGTGTGCGAACGGGTGGGGAAGACCTTGGAGAGAACCGCAACGTTCAGGCCCGCGCGGGCCAGTTGCAGGGATGCCCGCATGCCGGAGCCGCCGGCCCCGATGATGATGACGTCAAACTTGCGCTTGGTGATGTTGGCTTGTGTGTAGCTCATTGTGTACCTTCAATCGCGGGAATCAGAGACGCCACAGAACCTGGATGCCCCAGCCGGCGCAGCTGACCAGCCAGACGATGCTGAACACTTGCAGTGCCAGGCGCAGGCCCACGGGCTTGATGTAGTCCATCAGGACTTCGCGCAGGCCGACCCACGCATGCCAGGCGATCGCGACGATCACGGAGAAGGTCAGTACCTTCATCCATTGGGCCGAGAAGATGCCCGCCCATTTGTCGTAGCCGATGGGGCCTTTGGAAAAGATGACCTGGGCCAGCAGGGCCAGGGTGAACAGCGCCATCAGGACTGCCGTGACGCGCTGGCTGAGCCAGTCGCGCAGACCATAGTGGGCGCCGACGACGACGCGCTTGGAACCGTAATTGACGGACATGGAAATTTCCTCTCGTTCTTCAACAGGCGCTGACTTACAGCGACCGCCGTTTTTGTGGGTTGATCAGTACAGACCGAACAGCTTGGCGCCCAGCACCAGGGCCAGCCCGATGCTGATGACCAGAACGGTCAGGGCAGAGCTCTTGCCAAATTGCTTGTTCACGGCGCTGTGGCTCACGTCCATCCATAGGTGGCGCAGGCCGGCCGTGAAGTGGTGCAGGTAGGCCCAGATCAGCGCCAGAGCGACCAGCTTGATGAACCAGCCGGGCACAAAGCCGATGCCGATGTTGAAGGCTGCCGAGAATTTGGCGAACGAGATTTCGGAAGACACGGAGGTGTCGAACATCCAGATGATGAAAGGCAGCAGCAGGAACATGATCAGTCCGCTGGCGCGGTGCAAGATCGAAACCCACGCGGCAGGCGTCATGCGGTAGGTCGTCAAGTCCTTGAAGGCATTGATGTTGCGGAATTCAGGCCGTTTTTTGGCTAGTTCTGTCATTTCTGGTGCTTTCGTGGATGTAACTGCTTTGTAATTTGAAGATGCAAAGAACGCAAAATTCTATTGCAACGCAACACAAGGGTTTAGCCGGGCTTGAAATTTTCGACGTTAATGCTCGGGTGCCAGCCTGCTGTCAGCTCAATTCATTACGGTAGTGGTGGGTATCGGTGCGATACAGGCCCCGGCGTAACTCCATGGGAACATCGTTGTAGGTGTAAGCGATGCGCTCGACGCTCAGCAGCGGCGTGACGGGTGTGATTTGCAGCAGCTGGGCTTGTTCTTCGTCGGGCAGCACGGCGCGGATTTTTTCTTCGGCCCGCACCATGCGCACGCCAAAGTCGAGTTCAAACATGGCGTAAGTCGGCCCTTGGTAATTAGCCAGCTGTTCGGCGGTAAGGCCCTTGAATGCCTGGCCGGGCAGCCAGATGTCTTCCAGAATGGTGGGCACTCCCGCAAACGAAAGGATGCGCCGGGCCTGCATCACGGCATCGCCACTGCGCAAGGCCAGAGCACGGGCCACGTCGGCGTTGGCGCGCACGCGGCGGCAATCGATCACGCGGCGCTGCGCAGGACCCTCCACGCGGGCATCTCCGGTGTCGGGTAGCAGCTTCAGAAAGCGGTACTGCACATGCTGCTCGGCGTGGGTGGCCACAAAAGTGCCTTTGCCTTGCCGGCGCATGACCAGGTTTTCGGCGGCCAGTTCGTCAATGGCCTTGCGAACCGTGCCCTGGCTGACGCGAAAGCGCGAGGCTAGTTCCATTTCGCTCGGGATGGCCTCGCCAGGCTTCCATTCACCCTGTTGCAGGCTCTGCAGGATCAGCCCCTTGATCTGCTGGTACAGCGGGCTGAACGCTGGCGTGGCGACGCCCGCAGCGCCTTGCGGAGCGGTGGGGTTGTCGGCTGCGAACGGAAGCGATGACATGGTGTGGGTGTGTAGGTTGTGCGTGTGCTGTGGTGCGGCAGTGCGGTTGCCCCATGACAATCGGACGACAAACAGGTTGCAATCATATCTTATATAAGACATAAGACAAATTGACCGAGGTGTCCAATCGGGGGTAAACTCCAATGCTGTTTTGCGGGGCACGGGCTACTGGTGACAGGCGCTGGTGCTTGCGTTGCACTCACACCTGTTTTCCTCACTTCCTGGAGTTTTCACCATGAGCAAGAAGCCCGTTCGCGTCGCTGTCACCGGCGCCGCCGGTCAAATCGGTTACGCCCTGCTGTTCCGTATCGCCTCCGGCGAAATGCTGGGCAAGGACCAGCCGGTCATCCTGCAATTGCTCGAAGTGCCTGTCGAAGGTCCTCAAAAAGCGCTCAAGGGCGTGATGATGGAACTGGACGACTGCGCCTTCCCGCTGCTCGTCGAAATGACCGCCCACAGCGACCCCATGACCGCCTTCAAGGACGCTGACTACGCACTGCTGGTCGGTTCGCGCCCCCGTGGTCCTGGCATGGAGCGTGCCGAGCTGCTGGCCGTCAACGGCGCCATCTTTACAGCGCAGGGCAAGGCCCTGAACGCAGTGGCATCGCGTGACGTGAAGGTGCTGGTGGTGGGCAACCCCGCCAACACCAACGCCTACATCGCCATGAAGTCGGCCCCCGACTTGCCACGCAAGAACTTCACCGCCATGCTGCGCCTGGACCACAACCGTGCTGCCAGCCAGATCGCTGCCAAGACCGGCAAGGCCGTGGCTGACATCGAGAAGCTGACCGTGTGGGGCAACCACTCGCCCACGATGTACGCCGACTACCGCTTTGCCACCATCAAGGGCGAAAGCGTGGCCAAGATGATCAACGACCAGGAGTGGAACGCCAACACGTTCCTGCCAACAGTGGGCAAGCGTGGCGCAGCCATCATCGAAGCCCGTGGCCTGTCGTCGGCAGCGTCTGCAGCCAACGCCGCCATCGACCACATGCGCGACTGGGCCCTGGGCACCAACGGCAAGTGGGTCACCATGGGTGTTCCATCCAATGGCGAATATGGCATTCCCAAGGACGTGATGTTTGGCTTCCCTGTGACTTGCGAAAACGGCGAGTACAAGATCGTCGAAGGTTTGGACATCGATGCGTTCTCGCAAGAGCGCATCAACATCACGCTGGCCGAACTGCAAGGCGAGCAAGACGGCGTCAAGCATCTGCTGTAAACAAGCTGTTGAACGACGCAATGCAGCCGACGCCTGTGGCATCGGGCCTTCGGGCCGCCCAAGCCCCCGCACCGGGGCAGGGCGCTGCGTCTGTCCATCCGCGTGATGTGTTGCTCGGCGCCCAGGCGCAAACCGGTTTTCTGCCGGTTTGCGACCACTACAGCGGCGTCGAAGCGCGCATGCGCAAGAGCCTGCAATTGCAGGCCGAGATGGCGCAGGAGTTTGGCACCTGCGTCTTTGATGTCACCCTCGATTGCGAAGACGGGGCCCCTGTCGGGCTGGAGTCCGCGCATGCAGCGTTGGTGGCAAGCCTGGCACTGAATGCAGCCCCGGGCGCACGGGTTGCTGCCCGCGTTCACGCAGTGGACCACCCTGCATTTGCCAACGACGTCGCCACCATTGCAGGCGAGGCGGGGCACAGGCTGTGCCATATCATGATTCCCAAGGTCGAGTCGGTAGACGATGTTCTGCTGGCTGAACGTGCGCTGGAGCGCGCGTCGGCGGCCCATGTGCCTTTGCACGTGTTGATCGAGTCTCCCGCCGCCGTGCAGCGTGCGTTTGACATCGCGGCCCACCCCCGCGTGCAGAGCCTGAGTTTCGGGCTCATGGATTTTGTGTCGGCCCATGGCGGCGCCATTCCCGCGCAAGCCATGACCTCTGCCGGGCAGTTCACGCACCCGCTGGTGGTGCGAGCCAAGCTCGAAATCGCCTCGGCCTGCCACGCGCATGGCAAGGTGCCGTCCCATTGTGTGGTCACCGAGTTTTCGGACATGGCGGCCCTGCAAGGTGCTGCAGGCCGCGCATCGCGCGAGCTGGGCTACACACGGATGTGGAGCATCCATCCAGCGCAGATCCGCACCATCCTGCAGGCCTTTGCCCCCCAGCAGGACGATATCGACAGCGCGTCCCGGATTATTGCGGCGGCAGCGTTGGCTGACTGGGCCCCCATCAGTGTGGAGGGGGTATTGCACGACCGGGCCAGCTACCGCTTTTATTGGCAGATTCTGGAGCGCGCCCACCGTACCGGGCGCGCGCTACCCTTGGCGGTGCGTCAATGGTTTGACGCATCCGCTTTCGTTCCATCGTGAACACCCCTGGACATTTCCACGCAGGACATCCTATGAAATTCGTCATTGCCTCCGCCCTCATGCTGCTGGCCCCGGCCTTCGCCCTGGCGCAAACAACAGCCCAGCCAGCGGCCAAGTCCGACACCAAGGCTGCCGCCAAACCAGCAGCCAAGCCAGCCGCCAAGACGGCTGCCAAGCCTGCAGAGGGCAAGACCGCGGCCAAGGCTCCTGCCAAGAGCCATGCCAAGGCCGAACCCACCAGCAGCCGCACCCAGCTGAAGAGCGCCACCAACCAGGTGGCGGCCGGCATCATTGCTGCCGAAGCAGCCCTGTCGCCCGCCGAACTGGCGATTGCCGAGCGCGTCCATGTGGGGCGCATGCCCTGCGAACTGGGCGCTTTTGTCACGGTGACCGCAGACCCCGCAACCCCCGGCCACTTCCACGTGGAAGGCAAGGGTTTCAAGTACTACATGTCGCCGGTGGCCACGACCACAGGCACGGTGCGCCTGGAGGACGCCAAGGGCGGCGCCGTGTGGCTGCAGATCGCCAACAAGTCCATGCTGATGAACCAGCGCGCGGGTCAGCGCTTGGCTGACGAGTGCATGAGTCCCGAGCAGGTCGTAGTGGCTGAAGCCATCAAGAAGAACCCACCCGTGAGCGTGCTGGACCCGCTGCCCGCTGCCAAATAAAAAGATCGCGCGCACCTCTCAACGACCGGTGTGTGTCGAGCCCGCCGACACACCCTACGCCCCACTTTAGAACGCAACTGGAGAAAACAATGTTGAAAGCCTACCGAGACCATGCTGCCGAACGCGCTGCACTGGGTATCCCGCCCCTGCCCCTGGATGCAAAGCAGGTGGCTGAACTGATCGAACTGATTAAGAACCCACCCGCCGGTGAAGAGGCCTTCCTGCTGGATCTGCTGACCCATCGCGTGCCACCGGGTGTGGACGACGCTGCCAAGGTCAAGGCCAGCTTCCTGGCGGCCGTGGCGCATGGCGACATCAAGGTGGGCCTGATCTCCAAGGCCAAGGCCACGGAACTGCTGGGCACCATGGTGGGCGGCTACAACGTGCACCCGCTGATCGAATTGCTCGACGATGCCGAAGTGGCTGGCGTGGCCGCAGAAGGCCTGAAGAAGACCCTGTTGATGTTCGACTTCTTCAATGACGTCGCCGCCAAGGCCAAGGCCGGCAACGCCAAGGCGCAGGAAGTCATCAAGAGCTGGGCCGATGCCGAGTGGTTCACCACCCGTCCTGAAGTCGAAAAGAAGATCACCGTCACCGTGTTCAAGGTGCCTGGCGAGACCAACACCGACGACCTGTCGCCGGCGCCTGATGCCTGGAGCCGCCCCGACATTCCGCTGCACTACCTCGCCATGCTGAAGAACACCCGCCCCGATGCGGCGTTCAAGCCCGAGGAAGACGGCAAGCGCGGTCCGATGCAGTTCATCGAAGACCTCAAGAAGAAGGGCAACCTCGTGGCCTACGTGGGCGACGTGGTGGGCACCGGCTCCAGCCGCAAGTCGGCCACCAACAGCGTGATCTGGGCCACCGGCCAGGACATCCCGTTCGTGCCGAACAAGCGTTTTGGCGGTGTGACCCTGGGCGGCAAGATTGCTCCCATCTTCTTCAACACGCAAGAAGACTCGGGCTCGCTGCCGATCGAAGTCGATGTGTCCAAGCTCGAAATGGGCGACGTGGTCGACATCCTGCCCTACGACGGCAAGATCGTGAAGAACGGCGCCACCGTGGCCGAGTTCAAGCTCAAGAGCGATGTGTTGTTTGACGAAGTGCGTGCGGGCGGCCGTATCAACCTCATCATCGGCCGTTCGCTGACGGCCAAGGCGCGCGAGTTCCTGGGCCTGCCAGCCTCCACGCTGTTCCGCCTGCCCCAGGCACCTGCCGCTTCGAAGGCTGGCTTCACCCTCGCTCAGAAGATGGTTGGCCGCGCCGTGGGTCTGCCAGAAGGCCAGGGCGTGCGCCCCGGTACCTACTGCGAACCCAAGATGACGACCGTGGGCTCGCAAGACACCACCGGTCCGATGACCCGCGACGAGCTGAAAGACCTGGCCTGCCTGGGCTTCTCGGCCGATCTGGTCATGCAGTCGTTCTGCCACACGGCGGCCTACCCCAAGCCCGTGGACGTGAAGACCCACCGCGAACTGCCTGCGTTCATCAGCAACCGTGGTGGCGTGGCTCTGCGTCCTGGCGACGGCGTGATCCACAGCTGGCTCAACCGCCTGCTGCTGCCTGACACCGTGGGTACAGGCGGCGACTCGCACACGCGTTTCCCCATCGGTATTTCGTTCCCCGCAGGCTCTGGCCTGGTGGCTTTCGGCGCTGCTACGGGCGTGATGCCTTTGGACATGCCCGAGTCGGTGCTGGTGCGTTTCAAGGGCGAAATGCAGCCGGGCGTGACGCTGCGCGACCTGGTGCATGCGATTCCGCTGTACGCGATCAAGGCGGGTCTGCTGACGGTGGCCAAGGCGGGCAAGAAGAACATCTTCTCGGGCCGCATTCTGGAAATTGAAGGCCTGCCCAATCTGAAGGTTGAACAAGCGTTTGAATTGTCCGACGCCTCTGCAGAACGCTCTGCCGCTGGTTGCACCATCAAGCTCAACCCCGAGCCGGTCAAGGAATACCTGACCAGCAACGTGGTGCTGATGAAGAACATGATCGCCGATGGCTATGCAGACGCCCGCACGCTGCAGCGCCGCATCGAGAAGGTCGAAGCCTGGCTGGCCAACCCCAACCTGCTCGAAGCCGACAAGGATGCGGAATACGCCGCCGTCATCGAGATCGATCTGGCCGACATCAAGGAACCCATCCTGTGCTGCCCCAACGATCCGGACGACGCCAAGACCCTGTCGGAAGTGGCTGGCACCAAGATCGATGAAGCCTTCATCGGCTCTTGCATGACCAATATCGGCCACTTCCGCGCAGCCGCCAAGCTGCTGGGCGGTAGCCGCGACATCCCCGTCAAGCTGTGGGTGGCACCGCCCACCAAGATGGACGAAAGCGAGCTGATCAAGGAAGGCCACTACGCCAACTTTGGGGCCGCCGGTGCTCGCACTGAAATGCCCGGCTGCTCGCTGTGCATGGGCAACCAGGCACAGGTGCGCGAAGGCGCTACGGTGGTGTCCACCTCCACCCGCAACTTCCCCAACCGCCTGGGTAAGAACACCAACGTGTTCCTGGCCTCCGCCGAGTTGGCCGCCATTGCGTCCAAGCTGGGCAAGATCCCCACGGTGGCCGAATACCACGAAGCCATGGGCATCGTGAACAAGGATGGCGCGTCGATCTACAAGTACCTGAACTTCGACCAGATCGAAGAGTACGCAGAAACCGCCAAGGGCGTCACCGCCTGATCCTCGCGTTCTTTGCGTAACAGAAGCGGCCCTCAGGGGCCGCTTTTTTTGGCCCATCTTGGTTGTCACACAAACGTCATCCATTCGTCACTATGCTGGAGCCCATAACAAGACATCCATAACAACAACAAAAGGAGGGAGCCATGGGCAACACAATGGGACGAGGGGTTTTGCTGGTTTTCTGCGCCATCTTTGCGATGGTGTTCGGTGCCGGCGGGTATTGGGCAGGTTTGCGCCCCTTGGCTGAAACGGCTCAGGCAGCCTGGACGGTGCGCTCATGGCAGCCTGTACCGGCCCAGGTGCTGGATGTGCAACTGAAGCAGCACGCGGGCAGCGAGGGCGGCACCACCTACCAGGTGCTGGCCCGGTACCGCTACACCGTGGCGGGCCAAACGTACGAAGCGCAGCGCGTGGGGCTGGACCCGAATTCCAGTGCCGACAACGTGGGCGACTGGCAGGCGCAATGGCACCGCACCCTGCGCCAAGCGCAGGAGCGGGGCGAATCCATCACCGCCTGGGTCAACCCCGAGGCCCCGGCCCAGGCTCTGCTGGACCGCAGCATCCGCTGGCGGCTGCAGATTTTTCGGCTGCCGTTTGCCCTGGTGTTCACCGGCGTCGGGGTGACTGCTGCATGGTTGTTTCTGCGCATCTTGAGGCGCCCCCAGGACGATGTGCCAGACCTGGAGCCAACGCATTCTCTGGCCAAGGGGCAGGGGGCGTTGTGGTTCTTCGCGGTGTTCTGGTGTGGCATCGCTTTCCCCATGGCCGCCTTGTTCTGGTCGGACGGCAAAGGGCCCTGGTGGGCCAAGGGCTTCATGGGCGTCTTTGTGGTGATCGGCGTGGGCTTGGTCGCTGCTGCTTGGCAGAACAGCCGCAAGGCCTGGCGCTACCACGGGGTTGGTATGACGGCCCTGCCATCGCGGCCCACGGCGGGGCGTTCTGTCGAAATCACGCTGGTGCTGCCTGCGCGGGCTGTGCAGCAAGCTGGGGCTGAAAACATGCGCCTGCAAGTGGCGCAATACCGTGTGGACGAATCCAGCTCTGGCTCGCCCGAGCGCCAGGTGGAGGTGCTGCAGGCCACGGCTCGGCGCCAGCCGACGGGCGAGGGCGGCATGCGACTGGTAGCGCGTTTTGACCTGCCTGATGACGCCCCCACCCACAGTGCGCGGCGCGGTGGCGAGCGGGTGGACTGGCGGCTGGAACTGGTGCGTGCTGATGGTGCGCTGGAGCTGGCGTATGACTTGGCGGTCGAGGCCTCCACCCCGTCCTGGGCGGAGGCTGCTTCGGTGCCAGACCGCTTTGATCGGCGGGCACAGTGGGTGCAGGAAGTCCCCATCGAGCCACCCGGCTTAGGGCGCGATGCCGCCTCTCCGCCGTTGGATTCTCCGGGCATAGGTAAGTCCGCTGAATCCCCAGGCTTTATTCCCCCTGGCGTGCGTTTGACCGAGACACCAGACGCCTGGTCCCTCGCGTTCAAGCAGACCGCTTGGCGCTGGTCCGCGGCGGTGGCATTGGCTTTGCTGGCGCTGGAGTGGTGGGTGAACGACCGCATCCAGCCGGGCGCCCTGGTGCTGCCGAGCGGCTTTTGGGGTTGGTTGGCTTTGTTGGTGCTGCCCGCCTGGGCCTTGCATGCGGCCACCCGGCGGTGGACGCTGCGGGTGCAAGACGATGGCCTGGTCGTGCGTCGCGGCTCGTGGGTTTGGTCTCACATGGCAACGTTGCCAGGCGAATCCAGCCAGTCGCTGGTGCACAAGCTGCAGTACACGGCGGGGGGGCAGGCCTACCACGCGGTGCTGGGCAAGGATGTGTCAGGGCATTCGCAAATGCTGACGCCAGGGCTGAGCGGCACGGCTGCCGCGCAGGCCGTGGGCCAGGCGGTGGCACGTGCGTGGCTGGATCGGCGAGGGCGCTTCACGCCAGGGGCGCAGCGGCCCCAGGTGGCGGCCCATTCACGTGCAGCCTGGGGTTGCTGGGCATGGCTTTTGGCTTTTGGCTTGCTCGTTTGGTGGGCACATGGCGGGCGTGCGGTGTGGTGGGCAGGTCGCAGCGCGGTGCTGCAAGCCCCTGCGGCCGTGGCCTCATCGCGCATTTGGGCACCTGCAGATGCCCGCCTCATGGACGCCCAGAATGCGGGCGATGCCAGCGCATTGGCGCAGGCCCTGCGCGATGGCGCCAACCCCAACCTGCTGGCGGACTCCGGCTCCTCCGTGCTGATGCTGGCCGCCCACCGGGGGCAGCTGGCGCATGTGGAGGCGCTGTTACAGGCTGGGGCCCAGCCCGATTTGCGGCAGACGGCCAAAGACAGTGAGCGTGGTGACACGGCCCTGCTGCGGGCTTTTTATGGCGGCCATCTGGTGGTGGCGCAACGCCTGGTACAGGCTGGTGCCAGCCTGCAAGCCCGCAACCGCTGGGACTGGGGGCCCGTGCACATGGCCGCGCAAAGCGGCTGTGTGCCGTGCCTGGATTGGCTCAAAGAGCAAGGGCAATCGCTGACCGAACCCGCCCCCGCCAGCCGGGGCGAGACCCCCGCCATGCTGGCTGCGGCCAAAGGGCAGGTGGCCGTGCTGAGTTGGCTGGATGAGCAGGGGGTGGATCTTTCGCAGAAAGACCCGCACGGAAAGAGCGCGTTGGATTGGGCTCGCTGGGGTGGGCAGCAGGCGGCTCAGGAATGGCTGGAGCAAAGGGCCCGGCCGCGCTCGCCAGAGGCTGGCGCCGGGTCTGCGCTCGGTGCGAAGGCTGATTGGCCGGTGTCTGCACTTTAGGCGGATGGCCGGCGGCATTGTTTGCCGCGGAACGATCATTGCGTGCGGCACTCTGAATTCGCAGAACCATTCCAACACGGCACCACGATGTTCAAGTCCTTCTTTTTCGCCCGCCGCTGGTGGGCCTGGTCACTCCTCGGTTCTGTCGTCATTCTTCTGGCCACCGCTTACCGTGTGCAGCTGGACGTGCAGATCAACGACTGGTTCGGCAGCTTTTACGACCTGATCCAAGAGGCTCTGGGCAAGCCCGGCAGCATTACCGCAGAGCAGTTCTGGGGGCAGCTTTCGACCTTTGCACGTATCGCCATGATCTATGTGACGACGGCGGTGCTGGTGGATTTTTTCAGCAAACACTACATCTTCCGCTGGCGCCAGGCGATGAATGAGCACTACATGGCGGCCTGGCCACGCCTGCGGCACATCGAGGGCGCGGCACAGCGTGTGCAGGAGGACACCATGCGTTTCGCCCGCACCATGGAGGACCTGGGCCTGAGCTTCATGCGCAGCCTCATGACGTTAGGCGCCTTTTTGCCGGTGCTCTGGACGCTGTCCGACAAAGTCACTGCGCTGCCCCTCATCGGTGCCGTTCCGCATTCCCTGGTCTGGGTCGCTCTGGCCTGGTCCTTGGGGGGCACGTTGCTGCTGGCCTGCGTGGGCGTGAAGCTGCCAGGGCTGGAGTTTCACAACCAGCGGGTGGAGGCGGCGTACCGCAAGGAACTGGTACTGGGCGAGGACGACCCGAACCGGGCTTCTCCGCCTACGGCGGCCGAGCTGTTCGCAGGCGTGCGCCGCAACTACTTCCGGCTGTTTTTCCATTACCTGTACTTCGATGTGGTGAAGTGGTCCTACCTGCAGGTGAGTGTGCTGGTGCCCCTGGTGGCGTTGGGCCCCACGCTGATCGCGGGGGTGATCACCCTGGGAGTGATGCAGCAGATTGCCCGGGCCTTTGACAAGGTGCTGGAGTCGTTCCAGTTTCTGGTGCTGAACTGGAGCACAGTGGTGGAGCAGATCTCGATCTACAAGCGCTTGCGCGCTTTCGAGCAGCAGATGCTCAAGGCAGGGCCTGAGGCCGCCTGAGAGCGGTTCAGATGCCTGCGGGGGCGCGTGATGGCCGCACAGACTGTGCCCCCCGGGATGGCTGAGTACCGACGCAGGAGAGGGCGGCTCCAAGGCCGCTGGCGCTAGCGCACCTGCTTCTTTTCGAGCTTGCGCGTGAGGGTGCGGCGGTGCATGCCCAGGCGCCGCGCGGCCTCCGACAGGTTGAAACCTGTCTCTGCCAGCACCTCGTTGATGCGTTCCCATTCGAGCGTCTTGATGGAACTGGAGCGGTTGGTCAGCTCCACCTCGGCATTGCCTTCCCTGAGGCCAAATGCCGCTTCGATGTCGTCGGTGTTGGAGGGCTTGGCGAGATAGTGGCAGGCGCCCAGCTTCACGGCTTCCACAGCGGTGGCAATGCTCGCAAAACCCGTGAGCACCACGATCAGCATCTCTTCGTCCGCAGCGTGCAACGTCTGCACACAGGCGAGACCGGAGGCCTCACCCTTGAGCTTCAGGTCCACCACCGCATAGCCGGGCTGGTACTGCTCCAGCAACACCTCCACGTCGGCCAGGCTGGCTGCCTGCAGCACGCTGTAGCCGCGCCGTTCAAACGAACGGGCCAGCGTGCGCGCAAAGGCTTCGTCGTCTTCGACGATCAGCAGCTGTCGTTGCGCTTCTTCAGTGTCCACGGTGGGTTCTTTCGTTCATTCATACCTTCTGGGGCAGCGCAATCGAGGCCAGGGGCAATTCGATGGTCACCTGTGCGCCACCTTCGGGCCGGTTGCGCGCCTCCACGCTGCCACCCAGGGTGCGGGCGACATTAAGCACCAGATACAGCCCCAACCCTCCGCCAGGGCGGTTCTTGGAGGACTGGTACGGCGTGCCCAGCTTGGACAGCATGTCGGGCGCAAAGCCAGGGCCGGCATCGGTCACGGTCATGCACAAGGCATCTGCATTGCGCGTAACCGCCAATCTCACCCAGCCTGGCGAGGCGTCGCGTGCATTGTCCAGCACATTGAAAACCATTTGCTTGAGGGTGGTGTCCGACACCATGGGCGTGTCGGTGCCGAAGTCGTTGTCGTAGTCAAACTGGGGGATCGTGCGGGTGCTGCGCCATTCCTCTGCCAGCGCATCCACAAACTTGCGCACGGTGGTCTGCACCGACGCCTCGCCGCGCGTTTCACCCGCCGACAGCAGGATGCCGCTCACGATGCTCTTGCAGCGCTGCACCTGCGACTGCATCTCGGCAATGTCTTCCTTGAGTGCGGCATTGCTGGTCAGCCGCTTGTCGTGCTGCCAGTCGCCCAGGATCACCGCCAGGGTGGACAGGGGTGTGCCCAGCTCGTGTGCGGCCCCCGACGCCAGCAGGCCCATGCGCACGATGTGCTCTTCTTCCACGCGGCGCCGGCGTGCGGCCGCTAGGCGGGCATCGCGCTCGCGCAGGTTGCGGTGGATGCGGGTGATGAACACCATCACCAGCGTGGCGTTGAGCACAAAGCACACCAGCAGCCCGAGCACATACAGGCTTGACAGGCCCTGGTGCAGGTCCTGCGGGAGGGCCAGCGGCAGGTGGTAGTCTGCCAGCGCCGCAAAGCACAGGACGGTGATGATCACGATGGACCAGATGTAGGCACCGCGCAGCAGCACGGCGCCCAGCGTGATCTGCAGCAGGTACAGAAAAACAAACGGGTTGCTGGTGCCGCCACTCAGGTACAGCTGCACCGTGAGCACTGCCACGTCAATCAGCAGCGCCAGAAACAGCTCCACATTGCGCACCGCGCGGCCCGTGCGCAGGCGCAGCAGGCTCACCACGTTGAAGACTGCCAGGCAGCCGACGACGAGCAGCATCTCCTGCAGCGGCAGCTTTAAGCCCAGGCTGTAGTGCGCCATCTCGATGGTGAACACCTGGCCCACCACTGCAATCCAACGGAGCTCAATCAGTTGCTGCAGGTTCTTGATGCCGGCGGCAGCATCAGCGGAACGTGCGTTGCGCGGCGCAGTGGCCAGCGCAGGGTCAGGGCGTGGTGGGTGGGTGTTCATCGTGGGTCGGGAGGCGGCTGGCAGCCCGTGCGCCCATGCGGCGCTCATAGCGTGCCACATACCAGCCGGCAACGACAACCATGAGCGCAAGACCATACCAGGTCAGGGCGTACACCAGGTGGCTGTTGTGAAACCGGATGACGGTCAGGCCAGCACGGGGCCAGCCAGAGGCGGCTGAAGAAGCCGCTGTGGTACCGGGTAGCCCGGCATCCACAAAAAACGGAGCCGCCCGGGTCAGACCCAGCGCGCCGCTGATGGCGGCCACATCACGCGAGTACCAGCGCTGCTGTGCCGGATCGTTGGTGCGTAGAAAGCCGCCACCGGGCTCGGTCATGCGCAACAGCCCCTGGACGGTGGCCGGGCCATCGGCGGGGGGCGGGGCCTCCAGCCATTGGGCGCGTTGCTCCTGGGGCACAAAGCCACGGTTCACCAGCACCTGGGTGCCGTCGTCTTGTTGCAGGGCCGTCATCACCCAGAACCCCGCGCCCAGCTCGGTGACGGCCTGGGTCAGCACCGTCTTGCCGGGCAGCCAGTGGCCCTGAAAGACCACTGGCAGGTACTCGTGCCGTGCGGCACTGATGCCCGGCCATTGCGCCACGGGGGGCAGGGCGACCGGTGCGGCGTGTACCCGTTGGTCCACCCTTTCGATGAGGTCCAGCTTCCAGGTGCGGCGTTGGACCTGCCAGGTGCCCAGCGACACAAAGCCCAGGAACAAGGCCATGCCCAGCACCAGCAGGACTGCGCGGCGCAAGCCCCGGCGCGGCAGTGCCATGGTGGTGGGGGCTGTGTCCATCAGGGCGTGGAGTGTCCGGGCGCCTCGTGTGTAGGCGGTGTGGGCGTGGGATGCTCCGGCATCATGTTGGCATTCATATGGAACATCACCCACAAGGTGCCCGCAATGGCGATGGCCACGAACACCACCGTGAAAATGGTGGACAGCAGCGTCCAGCCGCCTTCGATCTTGCCGTTCATGTGCAGGAAGAACACCATGTGCACCAGGATCTGGATCACGGCAAAGCCGCCCAGCACCAGCACGGCGGTGTTGCGGTCCGCAATCACCTTGGCCATCACCAGCCAGAAGGGAATGGCCGTGAGGATGACGGACAGCACAAACCCCGTCATGTAGCCCGAAAAGGTGCTGTGGGGGCCTGCGTCGTGGTGGTGATCGTCATGCCCATGCGCATCGTGCGCACCGTTGGCGTGTGTTGCGTGTTGTGCGCTCATTTACAGCACCCCCATCAGGTACACAAAGGTGAAAACGCCGATCCAGACCACGTCCAGGAAGTGCCAGAACATGGACAGGCACATCAGGCGGCGATTGTTCTCGGGGATCAGGCCGTGCTTGCCGATCTGGACCATCAGCACCACCAGCCAGATCAGGCCGAAGGTGACGTGCAGGCCGTGGGTGCCCACCAGCGTGAAGAACGCCGACAGGAAGGCGCTGCGCTGTGGGCCTGCGCCCTCGTGCAGCAGGTGCGAGAACTCATACAGTTCCAGGCCCAGGAAGCACAGGCCAAACACGCCCGTGATGGCCAGCCACAGCAGTGTGCCCTTCACATCGCCCAGCTGCTTGCGCAGCATGGCAAACCCGAAGGTGATGGACGACAGCAGCAGAAACGCGGTGTTGATGGCCACCAGGGTCAGGTCGAACAGCTGCGCGCCGGTGGGGCCTGCGGCATAGCTGCGGCCCAGCACGCCGTAGGTAGCGAACAGCGCTGCAAAGATGAGGCAGTCGCTCATCAAGTACAGCCAGAAACCCAGGGCCGTGCCGTTTTCAGGATGGGGCTCGTGCGCGAGGTGGTACTCGCGCGGGGCCAGGGCGCCTGCTGCGGCGCCAGCGTGGATGCGGATATCAGACATGGCGGGCCAGTTGGAGTGTGCGGGCTTCTTCAGTGGAGATCACTTCGGATGCCGGGATGTAGAAGTCACGCTTGTAGTTGAACGTGTGGATGATGGCGGCCAGAACGACAGCCGCAAACGAGACGGCCGCCAGCAGCCACATGTGCCAGATCAGCGCAAAGCCGAACACCAGCGACAGCCCCGAGATCACCACGCCAGCGCCGGTGTTGGCCGGCATGTGGATGGGCTGGAAGCCCGCCAGAGGACGCTTGTACCCGTGCTTCTTCATGTCCCACCAGGCATCGATCTCGTGCACCACAGGGGTGAAGGCGAAGTTGTAGTTGGGCGGGGGCGACGAGGTGGCCCATTCCAGCGTGCGGCCGTCCCAGGGGTCGCCCGTCCAGTCGCGCAGCTGTTCGCGCTTGAGGAAGCTGACCACCAGCTGGATCAGGAAGCACCCAATGCCGGCGGCAATCATGGCCGCGCCGATGGCAGCGATCACGAACCAGATCTGCAGCGACTGGTCTTCGAAGTGGTTGGCACGGCGGGTGACACCCATCAGGCCCAGCACATACAGCGGCGTGAACGCCACCCAGAAGCCCACCAGCCACAGCCAGAAGGAGCGCACGCCCCAGGTGCGGTCCAGCTTGTAGCCAAACGCCTTGGGGAACCAGTAGTTGATGCCGGCAAACATGGCAAACACCACGCCGCCGATGATCACGTTGTGGAAGTGGGCGATCAGGAACAGACTGTTGTGCAGCACGAAGTCGGCCGGGGGCACGGCCAGCAGCACGCCCGTCATACCGCCGATGGCAAACGTCACCATAAAGGCCACGGTCCACATCATGGGCAGCTCGAAGCGGATGCGGCCCTTGTACATGGTGAACAGCCAGTTGAAGATCTTCGCGCCCGTGGGGATCGAGATGATCATCGTCGTGATACCGAAGAAGGTGTTCACGCTCGCGCCCGAGCCCATGGTGAAGAAGTGGTGCAGCCACACCAGGTACGACAGGATGGTGATACACACGGTGGCGTACACCATGGAGGTGTAGCCGAACAGGCGCTTCTTGCTGAACGTGGCGACCACTTCGGAGAACACGCCGAAGGCCGGCAGCACCAGGATGTAGACCTCAGGGTGGCCCCAGATCCAGATCAGGTTCACGTAGAGCATGGGGTTGCCGCCCAGCTCGTTGGTGAAGAAGTTGGTGCCCACGTAGCGGTCCAGCGACATCAGCACCAGCGCAGCCGTCAGCACGGGGAAGGACGCCACGATCAGTGCGTTGGTGCACAGGGCCGTCCAGGTGAACACGGGCATCTTCATCAGGCTCATGCCCGGCGCGCGCATCTTGATGATGGTCACGATCAGGTTGATGCCCGAGAGCGTGGTACCCACCCCGGCAATCTGCAGCGCCCAGATGTAGTAGTCCAGACCGGTGCTGGGGCTCTGTGCCCCCAGGTTGGACAGCGCCAGCCAGCCAGAGGTGGAGAACTCGCCCAGGAACAGCGACACCATCACCAGCACGGCGCCGGCCGTGGTCATCCAGAAGCTGAAGTTGTTCAGGAACGGGAAGGACACGTCGCGCGCGCCGATCTGCAGCGGCACGAGGTAGTTCATCAGCCCGGTGACCAGCGGCATCGCCACGAAGAAGATCATGATCACGCCGTGGGCGGTGAAGATCTGGTCGTAGTGGTGCGGCGGCAGGTAGCCCATGTTGTCGCCAAAGGCCATGGCCTGCTGCAGGCGCATCATCACCGCGTCGGCAAAGCCGCGCAGCAGCATCACCAGGCCCAGGATCATGTACATGATGCCGATGCGCTTGTGGTCAATGCTGCAGATCCAGTCGCGCCACAGCGGGCCCCACAGGCGGAACTTGGTGATACCCGCCATGACGACGAGGCCGCCCAGGACCACGGCAATGAAGGTCCACAACACAATGGGCTCGTGCGCCATGGGCACGGCGTCCCAGCTCAGGCGGCCCAGCGCCCAGTGGGATGGAGAAAGGGTTTCGGAGGTCATAGGGAAGCTCATTGACGGATGCTGGCGCCGGATGCGGAGGCCGGTGCGTTGCGGGATTCAAGTGCGGCCACCACCTGGGCGGCGTTTTGCACGGTGCAGACGTCCTGGGGCAGGTTCAGCCCCATGGCGCGCACATAGGCGTCGCCGCCCTGGGCATCAATCGCCATCATGTGGTGCATGCACATCTTTCCGTCTTCGACGCAGCGGTTGAGCACTTTGTCGTAAAGGCCTTCTTCGACCGAGGCGAAGCGCTGCACCGGGTCGCGTTCGCTGGGCTTGACCAGGTTCAGGTAGGTGCCCTTGTCGAGCGGCTTGCCTTCGGTCTTGGCTTTTTGCACCCACTGGGCGAAGTCTTCGTTGCTCAGGCCGTGGAACTTGAACGTCATGCCCGAAAAGCCCGCGCCGCTGTAGTGCGACGACATGCCCTTGAACACGCCAGGCTTGTTGATCACCGCGTTCAGTTCGGTCTGCATGCCAGGCATGGCGTAGATCATGCCGGCCAGGTCGGGCACGTAAAACGCGTTCATGGTGGACGTGGCCGTCAGCTTGAACAGGATGGGGCGGTCCACCGGGGCGGCCACTTCATTGACGGTGGCGATGCCTTGCTCGGGGTAGAAGAACAGCCATTTCCAGTCCATGGCCACCACCTGCACTTCGAGCGGCTTCACATCGGCGGGCACGGCGCGCTGCGCGTCGATGCGGTCCAGAGGCCGGTAGGGGTCCAGCTTGTGGGTGCCGATCCAGGTGATGGCGCCCAGCGCAATGATGATCAGCAGCGGCACCGTCCAGATCACCAGCTCCAGCGTGGTGGAGTGGTGCCATTCCGGGTCGTACTCTGCCTCGGTGTTGCCCTGGCGGTATTTCCAGGCAAACAGCAGGGTGAGCGCGATCACGGGCACGATGATGATCAGCATCAGCAGCGTGGCTGTGATGACCATCTGGCCCTGCTGGGCAGCGACGTCACCGGCCGGGTTGAGCACGACAGCCTTGCTGCAGCCTGCCAGGCTGCCCAGCGCTGTCAGGGCGAGCAGCCAGGTGGGCCCACGAAGTTGGGGAAGTTTGAGCATGTGAAGAGCGCGATCAATGCGTTTCAGGGTAAACGCGGATAACGGGATGTGTGCGAATGTACTAGCGCTAGCTTTTTTGTCGATTGGACATTTTGTCCAAGGTCAAACGCGCAGGCTGTTTTTGCACCAAAGTGGTGCATTTGAGGGCTTTGAAGGACATTTCCTGCAGCCGGCATAGTGAAACCGCACTTGTGGCCCACAGAAGTTGCGTGTAGAACGGAACGGTCTGAGTTAGCTACACAACGTCAAGGAGCCATGTTCATGAGCAGCCCCGCCACTGCCACTTACCCTGCGGCCGGTTTTCACGAAAGCGCCGCCTCTCTCTCGCGGGCTGATACGCATGAGGACGTCACCCCCAGCGAAATCGCTGTGGGCGTGATCATCGGACGATCGTCCGAGTATTTCGACTTCTTCGTTTTCGGGATCGCCTGCGTTCTTGTCTTCCCATCCTTCTTGTTTCCCTTTATGTCCCGCCTGGACGGTACGCTGATGGCCTTTGCGCTGCTGGCCGTTGCGTTCGTGGTGCGCCCGGTGGGTACCGCCATCTCCATGGCCATCCAGCGGCGCTGGGGGCGGGGCACCAAGCTGACCATTGCGCTGTTCATGCTGGGCGTCTGCACCGTGGGCATGGCGTTTTTGCCGGGCTACAAGGATGCGGGCACTGCCGCCATCGTGGCCTTGCTGATCCTGCGTGTGGGCCAAGGGCTGGCACTGGGCGGGTCGTGGGACGGCCTGCCGTCGCTGCTGGCCATGTCGGCCCCCAAGGAGCGCCGGGGCTGGTACGCCATGATCGGCCAGTTGGGCGCACCGCTGGGCTTTGTGCTGGCTGCCGGCCTGTTTGCCTATCTGTACAGCAGCCTCACGGTGCAGGAGTTTTTGGCCTGGGGCTGGCGCTATCCGTTTTTTGTGGCCTTTGCGGTGAACGTGGTGGCCCTGTTTGCGCGTCTGCGCCTGGTGGTGGGGCAGTCGTACTCTGAACTGCTCAAGGAGCGTGAGCTGCAGCCGGTGCCGGTGAGCCGCGTCATGCGCGACGAAGGCAGCAACGTGCTGCTGGGCGCTTTTGCGGCGCTGGCCAGCTTTGCGCTGTTCCATCTGGTCACCGTGTTCCCGCTGTCGTGGATCACCCTGTACTCCGAGCAGCCCGTAACCCAGATCCTGGGCGTGCAGATCGTCGGCGCTTTCCTTGCGGCGGGCGCCATCATGGTGTCCGGCTGGCTGTCAGACCACCTGGGCCGCCGCAAGCTGTTGGGCGGCATGGCCGTGTTGATCGGCGTGTTCAGCTTCATGGCGCCGGTGTTGCTCAACACTGGCGAAGTGGGCAGCACCATGTTCCTGCTGCTGGGCTTTGTGCTGCTGGGCCTGTCGTACGGCCAGGCCTCGGGCACCGTGACGGCCAATTTCTCGCCCCAGTACCGCTACACCGGTGCGGCCCTGTCGGCCGACCTGGCCTGGATTATCGGCGCAGCGTTTGCTCCGCTGGTGGCTCTGTATCTGTCGTCGCAGTTCGGTTTGCTGGCGGTGACGGTGTACCTGCTGTCGGGCGTTGCCTGCACGCTGGGCGCGCTGAACCTGAACCGCCGCATGGAGCGACGCGACCGCTGATGCACAACGGTGGTTTGCTATTGAATGTATAGCTTGAAGCGCATATTCCACTAGCGCTACAGGCGTAAAAGGCCAAAAAAAGCGCCCGGTTCTGCCGGGCGCTTTGCTATTGGGCCTCACGGGTCACGGCTCAGTCCAGCGTGCCGGTGCCAACTGCTACGGTGTTCCAGTCGCAGTTGGTGAGCGCGTCGCGCGTGGGCCTTGGCAGTGCGTCGGCAGGGCCGGGGGGCCGCTGTAGTGGGACAAGCCCATTCAAGGCCCGGAGTTCCGCTCAATCCTGGGGCCGGAAGCCAATGGTCAGGGACGGAGGCACGCGCCCATCCACATCGCGCGGCAAAGTTTCGGTCTTGTCCAGGGCCCGCAGCACCGCGTCGTCCCAGGCCTTGTTGCCGCTGGACTGCACCAGCCGCTTGCCCACAATGGTGCCGTCGGGCGACAGGCGCACCTCGACCTCGGCACGCGGGTTGCCCGAGATCGCGTCGGGGTACACGATGTTGGGCTTGACCTTGGCCGCCACCTTGCCGCCGTAGCCGCCCGAGGGGCCTCTTGTGTCCTTGTCTTTGCCGGTCGCGGTCTCGCCACCCGTGGCGCCTGCCATGCCCTGGATGCGGCGCAGGTTGGCCTCGCGCTGTTCGGCTAGTTGCTTGGCCTCGGCCTCCGCCTTGCGCTTGGCGGCCTCGTCAGCCTTGCGCTTGTCCTCGGCCAGCTTCTTCTGCTTTTCCTGCTCGGCCTTCTTCTGCTCGGCCAGCTGCTTTTCGCGCTGTTCCTTCTCTTTTTCGCGCTCCTTCTGTTGGCGCTCTTTCTTCTCCTGCTCCAGGCGTTCGCGGCGCTCTTCTTCCTTGCGCTCGCGCTCCCGCTCCCGCTTCTCGCGCAGCTCCTGCTGCTCGCGGGCCTTCTTTTCCTGTTCCAGGCGCTTCTTCTCGCGCTCGATGGCAATGTCTGCCTCACGCGTGTCCGGCGGCTCTGTGGCCCGCACCGGCGGTGGCGGGGGGGCGGGCGGGGTGGCCTGCTGCACGGGAGGGGGGGGAGGAGGTGGTGGGGGCTCCACGGCGCGTGGCGCCGCTTGCGTGGGCACGGCGGCCCACAACTCAGCCTCTACGGCGGGCTGGTCGGCCGTGTTCTTCCAGCTCACGCCCCAGGTCAGCGCGCCGATCAGCACTGCGTGCACCAGCACCGCCAGCGTGATGGCGCGCATGCGCGCCGGCGGGCGGGGCGGGGCAAACTGATCGCGGTCGGTGTGGGCGTGCATGGGCGTCTGAGCGGTGCCGGGCGGGTTCGGTTCAACCGCCTTGCTTGACCGACAGGCCGACGCGCTGCACGCCGGCCTTTTGCAGGGCGTCCATCGCCTTCACCACGGTTTCGTACTGCACGCCTTTGTCGGCGCTGATGACCACAGCGCTCTCGGGCCCCTGGCCCTTTTGCCAGCGGCTGGCGGCGTCGCCAATCTCCCGCTGGTTCAGGCTGCGCGTGGCCTCGGGGGTCTTGAACTGCAGGGTGCCGTCCTTGTTGACGATGACCTGGGCCACCACCTTGGGCATGTTCTTGCCCTTGCCCACGCTGGGCACATCGACCACGCCGGGGGTGAGCATGGGCGCCGTCACCATGAAGATGATGAGCAGCACCAGCATGACGTCAATGAACGGGACCATGTTGATCTCGTTGATGGTGCGGCGGCCTCGGCCGCGGGATGCCATGGCGGGCATGGGGCGCCTCCCGGATCAGTGGCCCGAGGCCGTGTGGCCTGTGGACGCGGGCTGTGCGCCCAGGTTGCGCTGCAGGATGTTGGAGAACTCTTCGATGAAGGTCTCCTGGTGAGTGGCCACGCGGTCGATGTCGCGCGCAAAGCGGTTGTAGGCGATCACGGCCGGGATGGCCGAGAACAGGCCGATGGCGGTAGCGACCAGCGCCTCGGCAATGCCGGGGGCCACGGTGGCAAGCGTCACTTGCTCCATGCCGGCAAAGCCGGTGAAGGCGTGCATGATGCCCCACACGGTGCCGAACAGGCCCACATACGGCGACACGGAGCCGACCGAGGCCAGGAAGGACAGGCTGGACTCGACCACATCCATCTCGCGCTGGAAGCTCGCGCGCATGGCGCGCCGAGCGCCGTCCAGCAAGGTACCGGGGTCGGTGATGCGGCGTTCACGCAGCTTTTGGTATTCGCGCATGCCGCTGGCGAAGATGCGTTCCATGGGGCCGGCCTGCTTGGCGTTTTGGGCGGCCGCGGCGTACAGGTCGTTCAGGCTGGTGCCCGACCAGAACTCGCGCTCGAAGTCCTCGTTCAGTGTCTTCACGCGCTTCAGGGCAAACAGCTTGCGGAAGATGGCGGCCCAGCTGGCCACCGACACGCCCAGCAGCAGCAGCATCACGAGTTGCACCACCCAGCTGGCGTGCAGCACCAGGGAGATGATGGACATGTTTTGGGAATTCATGGTGTGAGTTGTTCCAGGAGGGTGCTGGGAATTCTGGCGGGGCGCATCGTCGCTGCGTCCACCCATCCGATGCGGATGGTGCCTTCGGTCAACAAGGTCGGGGGCTGGTCGGTCATCTGCTCTGGTTTCAGGAGCGCCTGCTGCACTATTGTCAACGATGCGCGGCCACTGCTTTGCAGGGCGGCAGTAACAATCAGTTCATCGTCCAGCCGCGCGGGGCGGTGGTAGCGCAGCTGCGCGTCGGTTACGACAAACATGCCGCCGGTTTGTTCCCGCAACTGCTGTTGCCCCACACCCAACGACCGCAGCCACTCGGTGCGTGCGCGCTCAAAGAACTTGAGGTAGTTGGCGTAGAACACGATGCCACCGGCATCGGTGTCTTCCCAGTAAATCCGGATCGGAAATTCAAACGCCATCGTGGGGTCGCTCGCCTTGGTCATCCGAGCAGCTTGCGCAGCCGCTCCACGGACTCCTGCAGTTGCGCCATGGAGTTGGCGGCCGAGAAGCGGATAAACCGCTCGGGCTCGGCCGTGCCAAAGTCGCGCCCCGGTGTCACGGCGATGTGCGCGCGGCGCATCAGCTCAAACGCAAAGTCCCAGCTGCCGCTCACGCCCAGATGCTGCGCGGCCTGCGTGCAGTCGGCCCAGGCATAGAAGGCGCCATCAGGCATCACGGGCACATTCAGACCCAGCGATTGCAGCGCGGGGATGAAGAAGTCGCGCCGCGCCTTGAACTCGGCACGGCGGCGTTCGTATTCGGCAATGCTCTCTGCCTCGAAGCAGGCCAGCGCTGCATGCTGCGACACGGTGCTGGCGCAGATGAACAGGTTCTGCGCCAGGCGCTCGACCACCGGCACCATGGCCTCGGGCACCACCATCCAGCCCAGGCGCCAGCCGGTCATGTTGAAGTATTTGCTGAAGCTGTTGATGCTGATGATGTTGTCGTCGATGGCGAGCGCGGTGTGGCCAAACTCTTCCTCGTACGACAGGCCCAGGTAGATCTCGTCGATCATCGTGATGCCGTCATGCGACCGCACCACGTCGTGGATGCGGCGCAGCTCATCGGGCGCTATCGAGGTGCCCGTGGGGTTGGAGGGCGAGGCCAGCAGCACGCCGCGCGTTTTTTCATTCCATGCCGCACGCACCTTGTCGGCGCTCAGCTGGTAGCGCTCTGCCGCCGTGGTGGGCAGCAGCACGGCCTTGCCTTCTGCGGCGCTCACAAAGTGGCGGTTGCAGGGGTAGCTCGGGTCGGGCATCAAAATTTCGTCGCCCGACTCGATGAGCGCCAGGCACGCCAGTTGCAGCGCGGCCGATGCGCCTGCGGTGACCACAATGCGGCGCGCAGGCACGTTGACGCCAAAGCGGCTCTGATACCAGCCGCTGATGCGCTCGCGCAGCGCATCCAGCCCCAGCGCGTTGGTGTACTGCGTGGCGCCGTCGTGCACGGCGCGGGCGGCGGCTTCCTGCACCAGGGGCGGGGCGGTGAAGTCGGGTTCGCCGATGTTCAAGAAGATCATCGGTTCGCGCGTGCCCGCCACCTCGCGGGCCAGGGCCTGCGCGGCCTTGGCGACCTCCATCACATAAAACGGTTCAATGCGCTCGGCGCGCGTGGAAAACTTCATGGAATGGCATCCTGCCCCGACCGGGCCCCTTGTGGGCGTGGTGGCGTGAGGGCGTAGAAAGAAAAGAAACCAAGCCGCCCCGGTTCAACGGGCAGGGCGGCAGCGGGGCGGTGGCAGGTCAGGCAGCGCCCGCGCCTGCGGCCTTGTCGGCCGCCACTTCCACTGCGCGCAGCTTCGGGGCCAGGCCGTTGAGCACGGCGTTCACGTACTTGTGGCCGTCCGTGCCGCCAAATTCCTTGGCGAGTTCGATGCATTCGTTGAGCACCACGCGCCAGGGCACATCCAGGCAGTTCTGGAACTCGTACACGCCGATCCACATGGTGGCGTGTTCGATGGGCGAGATCTCGGCCATCTTGCGGTCCAGCAACGGGGTGATCAATGCGTCCATGCTGGCGGCATGCTCGATGCAGCCATGCAGCAGCGCGTCGTAGTGCGCCGAGTCAGCCTTGTGGAAGCCCGCCAGGTCGCGCGTGAACGCATCGATGGCAGTAGCGTCGTTGCCGCCCACCAGGTGCTGGTACAACGCCTGCAACGCGAATTCGCGCGCGCGGCTGCGGTTGGACTTGGAGGCAGCCTTGCGTGTGCCGGTGCTCTTGAGGCCGGTGCGGCTCTGCTTGGGCGGGCGTGCCGACGAGGGCGTGGGGGTGTTTTCGCTCATGACAGTTCGTCCAGCAGGTTGGCCATTTCCACCGCCACGCGGGCCGCGTCCACACCCTTTTCGGTCTGGCGCGCGATGGCCTGTTCCATGTTTTCGGTGGTGATGATCGCGTTGGCGATCGGGATCTGGTAGTCCAGCGACAGGCGTGTGACGCCCGCGCCGGATTCGTTGGCCACCAGCTCGAAGTGGTAGGTCTCGCCGCGGATGATGCAGCCCAGCGCGATCAGCGCGTCGTACTCGTCGCTCTCGGCCATGGCCTGCAGGGCCACGGGCACTTCGAGTGCGCCGGGCACCAGCACGTGCTTGATGTGCTTTTCTTGCACGCCCAGGGCCAGCAGCTCTGCGCGGCAGGCGGCGGCCAGGGTGTTGGTGATGCTCTCGTTGAACCGGGCCTGCACGATGCCGATGTGCAGCTTCTTGCCGTCCAGTTTGTCTGCGGTGCCTTTGTCTGCGCCAAACATAGTGATCCTGTTCCTGTCTTTATTCTTTGGGGATGAAGCCGGTGATTTCGAGGCCGTAGCCGGTCATGCTGGGCATGCGGCGCGGCTGGCCCATCAGGGCCATCTTATGCACGCCGCATTCGCGCAGGATCTGCGCGCCCACGCCGTAGGTGCGCAGGTCCATGCGGCCGCGCTCGGGCGCCTGGGCAGAGCGCGCGGTGCCTTCAAACTGCGCCAGCAGTTGCGCGGCGCTTTCGCCGCAGTTCAGCAGCACGGCCACGCCCTTGCCCTGTTTGGCCAGGTACTGCAGGCTGGTGTCCAGGCCCCACGAGTGCATGGAGCGGTTGACTTCGAGCGCATCGAACACCGACAGCGGCTCGTGCACCCGCACGGGCACCACGTCGTCGGCGCTCCACTGGCCCTTGACCAGCGCCAGGTGCACAGCCTGGCTGGGTTGGTCGCGGAAGGCGTGGGCGGTGAACTCGCCATAGGCTGTGTGCAGCGTGCGCGTGCCGACCTTTTCGACCAGCGACTCGTTGCGGCTGCGGTATTCGATGAGGTCGGCAATGGTGCCGATCTTGAGGCCGTGTTCGGCCGCAAACAGCTGCAGATCGGGCAGGCGGGCCATGGTGCCGTCGTCTTTCATGATCTCGCAGATCACCGAAGCGGGGCTGCAGCCCGCCATGGCGGCCAGGTCGCAACCGGCTTCGGTATGGCCTGCGCGCATCAGCACGCCGCCGTCCACCGCCTGCAGCGGGAAGATGTGGCCGGGCTGCACCAGGTCGCTGGGCTGGCTGTTGCGGTCCACCGCCACCTGCACGGTGCGGGCGCGGTCGGCGGCCGAGATGCCGGTGGTCACGCCCTCGGCGGCTTCGATGGAGACGGTGAACGCGGTGCTGTACACCGTGCCGTTGCGCGCGGCCATGGGCGGCAGCTTGAGAAACTCGCAGCGCTCGCGGGTGAGCGTCAGGCAGATCAGGCCCCGGCCAAAGCGGGCCATGAAGTTGATGGCCTCGGGCGTCACATGGTCGGCGGCCAGGACGAGGTCGCCTTCGTTTTCGCGGTCTTCTTCATCCACCAGGATGACGATGCGCCCGGCGCGCATCTCGGCCACGATGTCCTCGACGGGCGAGATCGGCACGGGGGTGAGGGGGGTGTTCATGGAAGGTTGGGGCTTTCTGTGGGAGCCTCTGGCGGTGTGCCAGCTGGCGGTGTGCTGCAGCACAGGTCCCCGTGGCCGAAGGCAGCTGGTGTGCCCCCAAGAAACCGCCCCAAAGAACATGCGATGCGGCGCTGCCGCACGTCAAAGGAGCTGGGGAGCCTCTGCATGAATCATCGCACCGCGTGCATCTGCGGTCTCGGGCGGTCTGCTGCGTTGCAAATGCTCGCAATAGCCCCGCTATTGCTGTGCTTTGCGCCTTGCAACCCATCCCGATCCGCAGCGCACACGCCGCGTCATTCATGCAGAGGCTCCCTGGCCCCCAAAGCCCTGGATTTTAGTGCACCGGGGCCTGCTTGGTGTTTGAAGGGCGCGGTGCCTGACGCAGATCAGATGGCGCTGCCCTGCAGCACCACGTCCGACGTGGGGTAGGCCACGCAGGGCAACACGCAACCTTCTTCCTTTTCCTCGGCCGTGAGGCCTGGCCATTCGATGGCGTAGCGCACCGTGCCTTCGACCAGCTGGCCCAGGCAGGTGCGGCAGGTGCCGTTGCGGCAGGAGCTGGGCCAGTCGATGCCGCCTTGCTCCATGGACAGCAGCAGCGGCTGCTCGGGCCAGGCGTCGCACTGGGTGCCATCGGGCTCGACCTTGGCGATGAAGAAGGGGGCGGCGGTGGGTGTCGTCATGGACGTGTCTCTTCAGGGTTGGTGGGCGGCGTGGGTCCACACCAGCAGCAGGTTGTTGGTGGGCATGGCGTGCCGCGCGGCCAGTTGCAGACCGGCCTGGGCAGCCACGGCCGTTACGTCTTCGATGCGGCGAATGCCCCAGGCGGCGTCTTGCGCACGCAGGCTGGCGTCAAAGGCCAGGTTGCCCGGTGCGGTGGGGATACCGTCTTCGAGGTAGGGGCCATACGTGACCAGGCGACCGCCCGGTGCCAGGTGCCGCGCCGCGCCCTGCATCAGCCCGGTGCAGCAGGCCCAGGGGGCGATGTGCAGCATGTTGGCGCAGTAGACCAGGTCAAACGATGCGGCGCCGAATGCCGGGCCCTCGCTGGGCCAGCAGTCGTGCAGCACGTCCAGCCGCCGTGGCGCCTGCACGTTGCGGGCACCGGCCTGCGCGGCCCAGCCGGTGATGGAGCCAAAGTGCGTGTCGTGCAGGTCGGTGGGCTGCCAGATCCAGCCGGGCAGGGCGGCGGCAAAGTGGGCCGCATGCTGGCCGGTGCCGCTGGCGATCTCCAGCGCAGTGCCGGTGGGGGGCAGCAACGCCAGCAGCTGGGCCAGGATGGGCCCCTGGTTGCGCTCTGCGGCGGGGCTATGCTGAAGGGGCGGGGTGGACACGAGGATATGGAGTGTTTTGGGCCGCTAGCGCTAGTGGACCATGCGCTGGCAGCTATGAAATAAAGAGCGGTCAACAAAGAACCGCCGTGGACTGTACCGCAGACGCCTTACCCACCGTAGCTGCCTGTTTTTTCAGCGGCACAAGAAGTTTCCTTGTAAATCAATGACTTAAAACTGCCATACAAGGCTTGTTCACAGTTATCCACAAGATTGTCCAGTGCAGACAGGGATAACCAGGGGTTTTGGAGCCTTCTGTGGGGCAGTGGGAAAGGTCCGTGCACAGCGGGTTGCGAGTGCCTGTTTTTTGAGCGACACAAGGATAATCCTTGTAAATCAATCACTTAAACGTGCCATACAAGGCTTATCCAAGGTTATCCACACCATTGTCCAGTGCCTGTTGGGATAACCCGCGCCAAGATTTTGTAAATTGCCTAAAAATGAGGCAATGCAGTGCATTCCCTTGCAAATCAAGCACTTGGCGTTGTCATACAGGACTTGCCAAAACTTATCCACATGATTGTCCAGCGCGCGCAGGGATAACCTGCTGAGCGTGCTGGAAGGCCTTTTCAGGCCGTGACCTTCACGCCCTTCCAGAACGCGACGCGGCCCTTGATTTCGGCGGCCTCGGGCTTGGGGTCGGCGTAGAACCAGGCGGCGTCAGTGTTCATCTCGCCGTTGACCAGCAGCGACAGGTAGCTGGCCTGGCCCTTCCAGGCGCAGGTGGTCTTGTGGTTGCTGAACGTGAAGTACTCGCGGTGCAGCGCGCTTTCGGGAAAGTAGTGGTTGCCTTCCACCACCACCGTGTCATCGCTTTCGGCAAGCACTACGCCGTTCCAGATGGCTTTCATGGGAGATCCTTGGGTCAAAGTGGCCGGTAGCGCTAGTACTGCAAGCGCTAGCAGCTATCAAAAAATGAGTGAAGGAGGGATGCGCCAGCCACTCGTGAGGACCTGCGCAGCTGCCCATTATTCCCAATGTGCCGCGTTACCGTGCGCCATGTTCTGGCTCTGGAATGGGTTGATGAGGTACCTAGTCGCCTGCGCAACGCGCACGGGCCCCGCAGTGGCTTACAGTGCAGCGCGCGGCATCCACACCTGCGGTGGGGTGCCAGGGGTTTTTGCGTTCCACACATTCATCGACCAAGACAACAGGAGAACCTTCACCATGGGTATTGATTTCCAAGGCCGCGTGGCCATCGTGACGGGCGCAGGCGGTGGCCTGGGCCGCCAGCATGCACTGGCTCTGGCCAAGCGCGGCGCCAAGGTGCTGGTCAATGACCTGGGCGGCGCGGTGGACGGCAGCGGCGGCACGGTGACGGCCGCGCAGGCTGTGGTCGAGGAGATCCGCGCCGCAGGCGGCGAGGCCCTGGCCAACGGCGCATCGGTCACCGACTTCGCGGCCGTCGAAGCCATGGTGCAGCAGGCCATCGACGCCTGGGGCCGGGTGGACATCTTGGTCAACAACGCAGGCATCCTGCGCGACAAGTCGTTCGCCAAGATGGACATGGCCGACTTCCGCCTGGTGGTGGACGTGCACCTGATGGGCGCCGCCAACTGCTGCAAGGCCGTGTGGCCGCACATGGTGGCCCAGCAGTACGGCCGCATCGTCATGACCACCTCGTCCACGGGCCTGTACGGCAACTTCGGCCAGGCCAACTACGGCGCGGCCAAGCTGGCCCAGGTGGGGCTGATGCAGACCCTGGCCATCGAAGGCGCCAAGTACAACATCCACGTGAACGCCCTGGCCCCCACGGCCGCCACGCGCATGACCGAGGGCCTGATGCCCCAGGAGGTGCTGGACGCCCTGAAGCCCGAGGCCGTGGTGCCCGCCATGCTGGTGCTGGCGCACGAAAGCGCGCCTTCGCGCACCATCCTGTGCGCCGGTGCGGGCACGTTTGAAGCGGCCCACATCACCCTCACGCAGGGCATCCACTTGGGTATTGGCGCCGATGTGCCAGAGCAACTGGCGGCCCGCCTGGCCGAGGTGACCGAGCGCGCGGGCGAGCAAGTACCACAAAGTGGCGCAGCGCAAGGAACCAACGAGGTTGGACGCGCTTTGGCCGCAAGGGCTTGACACCCCCGTGGGCGGGCCAGCGCTCAACGTGCTAAGTTCCGGGCCGACAGAAGTTGGATCGGTATAAACATATGAGCAAACTGCACGAGAGACTGGCCGCCTACCCGGCGGACGCCCTGGGGGGGATTCGCCGCGGCATTGAAAAGGAAGGGCTGCGTGTGCTGCCCACCGGCGGCCTGGCCCTCACGCCCCACCCGCTGGCGCTGGGCTCGGCCCTCACACACCCCCTGATCACCACCGACTACAGCGAGTCGCAACTGGAGCTGATCACCGGCGCCCACAAGGGCGTGCAGCAGTGCCTGGACGAGCTGACCGAGGTGCACCAGTTCGTGCACCACACGCTGAAGGACAGCGGCGGCGAGCTGCTGTGGGCCTCCAGCATGCCCTGCGGCCTGCCCACCGACGAGACGATTCCGATTGGTCGCTACGGCAGCTCCAACGTGGGCCGCGCCAAGAGCGTGTACCGCATGGGCCTGGGCCACCGCTATGGCCGCCGCATGCAGACCATCTCGGGCATTCACTACAACTGGTCGCTGCCGGGTGTGGACAGCGAACAGTATTTCGCGCTCATCCGCAACTTTCGTCGCCACGCGTTTGTGCTGCTGTACCTGTTTGGCGCATCGCCTGCGCTGTGCCCCTGTTTTGTGGAAGGGCGCGAACACCGCCTGCAGCCCATGGAGGGCGGCAGCGCGCTGTACCTGCCCCACGCCACTTCGCTGCGCATGGGCCGCCTGGGCTACCAGAGCGATGCGCAGGCCACGCTGGCCGTGAGCTACAACGGCCTGACGGGCTATGCCAACTCGCTGCACGAGGCGCTGACCAAGCCGTACCCGGCCTATGAAGCCGTGGGCATCCGCAACCCGGGCGGCGACTACAACCAGCTGGGCACCAGCCTGCTGCAGATCGAGAACGAGTTCTACGGCACCATCCGCCCCAAGCGCACGGTGCGCACGGGCGAGCGCCCGCTGCACGCGCTGCGCGAACGCGGGGTCGAATACGTCGAAGTCCGTCTGATGGACCTGGACCCGTTCGTGCCTGTGGGCATCACCGCGCCCACCATGCGCCTGCTGGATGTGTTCTTGCTGCACTGCCTGCTGTCCGACAGCCCGCCCGATACGCCCGCCGAGATTGCCGAACTCAAGCAGAACCAGCACCTGACCGCAGAGCGCGGCCGCGAGCCCGGCCTGCGCCTGTCCCGCAATGGCCAGAGCGTGCTGCTCACCGAATGGGGCGCCGAGGTGCTGGCGGCGTGCGAGCCCTTGGCCGCAGCCCTTGATGCCACCCATGGCACCGGCGACTACAGCGCCGCACTGCGCGACGCCCGTGCCTTGATGGCTGCACCCGAGCGCACGCCCTCAGCCCGCGTGCTGGACAGCATCGTGCAAAGCCACCAGCACAGCTTTGAAGCTTTTGCGCGCCAGCAGTCCATGGCCGCCCGCGACGCGCTGCTGTCGCTGCCCTGGACGGCCGAGCAGCAGGCGCGCTACGTGGCGATGGCCGATGAGTCGATCGCTGCACAAAAGGCCATCGAGGCTGCCGACACGCTGCCGTTTGAGGAGTGGCGCGAGCAGTACATGGCGGTGGAGCAACTAGGCTGAAGGCGCGATCAGGGGCAGGTCAAATTGATCTGCTATTGAATTAGTAGCTGCTCAGGCATATTGCACTAGCGCTACCAGCCCAAAACGCCTCAAAGTCAGTCCTGCAGCTGCAGCAAGGCCTCTTGCCGCCAGTATTCGGCGGCGCTCAGAAACCCTTCCCACACGCAGCCGTTGCAGCCGCGCCCGCAGCAGGTCGTGGGCTCGGGCGGCGGGTTGCGCAGTGTGATGCCAAGAGCGGCCGCGCGCTGCTGCAGTACCGCGAACATGGCTTGCGCCGTGGCGCCGTCCACCGCCGGGACCGGGGCTGTCTCCTCAGGCAAGGTCACGGCTGGCGGCGCCCTGCTTTGGCGCGGCGCAGGCCGTACTGCACGCCAAACGCAATGCCCAGCACCAGCGCAAACCAGCCCACCAGCGCCACCTGGCCCATGAGGTCGCGCACACTGGTGGAGCGGGCCACATAGGGCGCCAGCAAGATGACCAGGCCGATGAGGGCCAGGGTCACGCCCTTGAACAGCAGCTCTGTGTCGGCCTTGGTGGCCTTGGGCTTGCGCGAGGTGTCGAGAGGGGCTGGCATGCAGATAAAAACGCCGTGGCGTGGGCAGAAGGAAGACCGCGATTATCCTTGCCACCCTCGGACACCTCAGAACAACGTAGAAAGTACACCGCATGGCCATCCAGTGGTTCCCCGGTCACATGCACCTGACCCGCAAAGCCATCACCGAACGCATCAAGGACATTGACGTGGTGATCGAGGTGCTGGACGCGCGCCTGCCCGGCTCCAGCGCCAACCCGCTGCTGGCCGAGATCACGGGCCACAAGCCCACGCTCAAGGTGCTCAACAAGCAGGACGTGGCCGACCCCGAGCGCACCGCGCTGTGGGTGGACTGGTACAACGCCCAGAGCGACACGCGCGCCGTGCCGCTCGATGCGTCTGACCCCGCCCCTGCGCGCAAGCTCATCGACGCCTGCCACCTGCTGGCGCCCAGCCGGGGCGGCATGGCCAAGCCCATGCGCGTGCTGATCTGCGGTGTGCCCAACGTGGGCAAGTCCACGCTGATCAACACGCTGAGCAACAAGCGCCAGGCCAAGACCGGTGACGAGGCGGGCATCACCAAGCTGGAGCAGCGCATCACGCTGGCTGACGACTTCTACCTGTGGGACACGCCGGGCATGCTGTGGCCGCGCATCGTGGTGCCCGAGACCGGCTACAACCTGGCCGCCAGCGGCGCCGTAGGCCGCAATGCGTATGACGAAGAACTGGTCGCGCTGGAGCTGCTGCGCCGCCTGCAGAAGCATTACGCCCCCTTGCTGGAGGCGCGCTACAAGCTGGGCCTGCCTGCGGGTGCGGTGGCCGAGATGCACGACGAAGAACTGCTCGAAGCCATTGGCCGCAAACGCGGGGCCATGCTGGGTGGCGGCAAGGTCAACTTGCAAAAGGCGGCCGAGATCGTGATGACCGATTTCCGCAGCGCCATCCTGGGCCGCATCACGCTGGAGACCCCGGCCGAGTTCGAGGCCTGGCGCGCTGCTGGCCTGGCCGAGGACGCCAAGCGCCAGGCCAAGAAGGCTGCGCGCGCCAAGGCCAAGGGCAAAGGCTCTGGCGTGCGTGAGCCCGCGCCGGACAGCGACGCGGACTGAGTGAGCCGGCCTGCGCCTGTGGGCCAGCAGGCGCTGTAGGCCATCCCGTGCCGACGCTGGCGACGGTACCGGGGGCGCAACGTACAGATGCCGACGGGGGGGCCGACGGGATGCCGACGGGCGGGCGCTGCAGCCTCGCCAGCGGCATTTTGTTCATAGGCGTTTTCTATGCCTGCGGTTACGATGGTTTCCTCCCCCGCACTTCCCGTCGCCATGGCCGAAGCTCCCGCTGTTCCGCTGCCAGACCACGAAGACGCCACAACGCGCCACCTGGTGCGGGTGGCGGGCTGGTCCGTGATGTTGCTGGGTTTTGTCATCGGCCTGCTGCTGCTCTGGGACCAGCCCGTGCAGCCGATGCGCGTGGCGCTCAACTTTGTTGCGGGCTGCATTGGCGGCACCGCGCTGCTGCTGGCGCGCTGGCGGCGGTGGACGCTGGCCACCCATCTGCTGGTGTGGGGCGTGTGGGTGTCGGTGTCGCTGGTGGCGGCGCGCAATGGCGGCGTCAATGGCCCCAATCTGCTGAACTACCCCGTGATCGTTGTGCTGGCCGGATGGCTGCTGGGCGTGCGTGCCACGCTGACGCTGGTGGTACTCACGGCGCTGCTGTTCCTGGGCTTCATCTGGGCGGACATGCAGGGCCTGCTCAAGCCCGTGCAGGTGGCCAACCGCGTGGCGGGTGCGGTGTACCTTGCGGGCATTCTGGTGCTGACCGCCGCCGCCACGCTGCTGTCGCGCCGCAACTACATGAGCCGGGTGCGCGAGGCCCAGCAGACCGCAGCCAATCTGGCAGCCAGCGAGGCGTCGCTGCGCAAGCTGCTGCGGGCCGTGGAGCAAAGCCCCGAGGCCATCGTCATCACCGATCTGCGCGAGGACATCGAGTACGTGAACGAGGCCTTTGTGCGCCGCACCGGCTACGCGCGCGACGAGGTGGTGGGCCAGGCCTCGGCCCACTACTCCAGCAACGGCCTGGCGCCCGCGCAGCGCGAGGGCCTGCGCACCACGCTGGCACGCGGGGACAGCTGGGCGGGTGAGCAGGTCAACTACCGCAAGGACGGGCAACCGCTGATCGAGTCCGTGGTGGTGGCGCCCATCCGCCAGACCGATGGCCGTGTGAGCCACTTTGTGGAACTCAAGCAGGACATCACCGAACGCAAGCGCGCCGCCGACGAGATCCACCGCTTGGCGCATTTCGACAGCCTCACCAGCCTGCCCAACCGGTCCACGCTGATGGAGCGCCTTCATGCGCTGCGTGGGCGCCCCGGCCGTGTGTTGTCCACCCAGCACGCCCTGCTGCTGCTGGACCTGGACCGGTTCACCACCTTCAACGATGCGCGTGGCAGCGAAATGGGCGACCGCCTTCTGTGTGCCGTGGCGCTGCGCCTGTCCGAGATCCTGCCCCCGCAGGACCTGCTGGTGCGGGTGGCGGGCGACGAGTTTGCCGTGGTGCTGCATGGCCTGGGGGCCGATGCCTCGCTGGCCGGCCGCCACGCGCTGGCCTTTGCCGAAAAGCTGCAGACCGCCTTGTTGCGCCCCCTGCGGCTGGAGGGCGACGCGCAGGACGCCCAACTGGGCGCCAGCATCGGCATCACCCTGTACCCCCAAACCTCGGACGATGGGGCGCACGACGCACTGCGGCGCGCGGGCACCGCCTTGCACCGGGCCAAGCAGGCCGGCGGCGGCCAGGCGGCCTTTTTTGAACAGGGCATGGGCGAGGCGGCCGAGCAGCGGTTTCGGGTGGAGCGCGAGCTGCGCCACGCCATTGGCGCGGGCGAGTTGCGGCTGCACCTGCAGTCGCAGGTCGATGTGTCGGGGCAGGTCACAGGGGCCGAAGTGCTGGTGCGCTGGCAACACCCGCGCGACGGGCTGGTGGCGCCGGGCGTGTTCATCCCGGTGGCCGAAGAGTCCGACCTCATCGTCAGCCTGGGCGAGTGGGTGCTGGCCCATGCCTGTGCGCTGCTGGCGCAGCCGGTGTTCCGCGAGCGGCGCTTGCGGCTGTCGGTCAACCTCAGCGCGCGGCAGTTCCGGCAGGCGGGCTTTGTGGGGCAACTGCGGGCCGTGCTGGCCGCCACGGGGGCCGACCCCCGGCTGCTCACGCTGGAGGTGACCGAAGGCCTAGTGATCGACGACTTTGACGATGCGGTGGCCAAGATGCGCGCCCTGGCGGCACTGGGCGTGGACATGTCGCTGGACGACTTCGGCACCGGCTATTCATCGCTGGCCTACCTCAAGCGCCTGCCGATCCAGGAGATCAAGATCGACCGGTCGTTTGTGCACGAGGCCCCCACCAATGCCGACGACGGCGTGCTGGTCGAGGGCATCCTGTCGGTGGCCCGGCACTTTGGCCTGCGCGTGGTGGCCGAGGGGGTGGAGACCCAGGCCCAGGCCGACTTCCTGCGCCAGCGTGCGCCGGACATCGTGTACCAGGGCTACCTGTTTGGCCGGCCCGAGCCCGATGTGCAGTGGCTGGAGCGGCTGACCCAGCCTGCATGAGCGAGGTGGCGTTGCGCGCCGGGTGCAGCGCTGTTGATACGTGGTTATAAGAAAAAATAGCTGCAGGGGCTTGTTGAATATGCGCCTGCAGCTATTGATTTGGTAGCGCTTCGCCTTTTGGGGCGGCAGCGCACTGTGGTGGATTACCTGTTTTTTTCTTTGCCCTTGGGCATGACAGTGGTCACGGGCGGCATGGGCCGGTCTGATGCGCTGTGTTCCTTGGGTGGCGAGGTGTCCTTTTTGGGTTTCTTCGCCATCTTGTTGCTGCGCTGTTCGCCTTTGGCCATGGGGCCTCCTTGAAAGGTCTCGGGATGGGACCGTACAAGCATGGTACGTCACAACGTGCGTCGTTGGCGGTCGCCACGCGGCTACATCCCCGCGCCTTGGAGCGCCTGCGGCGCCGCCGCGCCGCTGCGCGCCCGCCGGGCCAGCCGCTGGTCATGTGCCAGTGCCAGTGCGTTCAGCACGGCAAGACCCAGCCCCAGCGCGCAGGTGGCGCCCCAGCCGCCCCACAGCCAGGCCACCGACCCCATGGCCGAGCCGGTCGCTGCACCCACAAAGTAGCTGGTCATGTACACCGCGTTCAGCCGCGCGCGGGCCGTGGGGTCCAGGCGGTAGATCACGTTCTGGTTGCTGATGTGCACGCCCTGCAGCGCCAGGTCGGCCACCAGCATGCCCACCACAAACCACGCCAGGCTGCTCGCGCCCAGCCACAACGCCACCCAGCCCAGCAGCAACAAGCCCACCGACAGGGCCGTGGCCACCTGTGCCTGCCCCCGGTCTGCCATGCGCCCCGCCACACTGGCCATCAGCGCACCCGCCACGCCCGCCAGCCCCACCAGCCCGATGCCTGCATCACCCAGACGGTGCGCAGGTCCCGCGAGCAGTAGCGCCATGGTGGAGAACAACACACTCACCGATGCAAACGACAGCGCACCCAGCAAGGCCCGACCGCGCAACCGGGGGTGTCGCAGCGCCAGCGTGCCCAGCGACCGCAAGACCTGGCCATAAGTTTGCGTCTGTGCCGAGGCTGCATTGCGCGACATCGGCATCACCCACCACAGCGCCAGCGCCACCGCCACCATGGCAACGCCCGCCACGCGGTACACAAGCGTCCAGCCACCCACCTCCGACAGCAGCCCCGCCACGCTGCGCGCCGCCAGAATGCCGGTGAGCAGCCCGCTCATCACCAGTCCCACCGCCCGGCCGCTGCGCCCAGGTGCCGCCAGGGTGGCCGCCAGCGGCACCAGCACCTGCGCCGCCACCGAGAACAGACCGGTGAGCAGCGTGCCCAGCCCCAGCATGGCGTAGCTGCGAGCGAAACCGCTGGTGAACAGCCCGAGCGCCGCCAGCAGCATCAGCGTGACGATGAGCCGCCGCCGCTCCAGCAGGTCACCCAGCGGCACCAACAGCAGCAGCCCCGCCGCATACGCCACCTGCGCCAGCGTCACGATGAGCGCTGCCGATGCATCGCGCACCTGCAGCTGCGTGGCAATGGAATGCAACAGCGGCTGGTTGAAGTAGTTGCTGCCCGCACACAGGCCGCAGGCCACGGCCATGAGCAAGAGCACGGGGGTACTTAGGCCTGGCGCGCCGGGGGGCGGCGCGTCAGGGGGGCGATGTGCGAGTAGGGCGGTGGCAGAAGAGGACGAAGTCATGGAGAGTGCTGGTAGGTATGCCGTGCGCATGCAACGCCCATGCCACGAAACGCTGGGCTCACTATCCAATTTTGATCGGCTTGTCGTTTCGCGCGATGCAAAAGGTTGTCTTCAGAAAGCGAAGTGTTCAGATCCCAAACTTGGCGAACCTGTGATGCATTTGGCAAAAACAGCGCTGTACCGTCCGGGCATCCGTCAAGTGAGGATGGCCTTCGTTCAGCACCTCACCTATGATGCCTTCGGCCTTGATTTACGGGGTGTACAAGACCAAGTCGCGTTGCTAGACATCAGGGGGAGAATGTCCATGAGCTTGAAGATTTTTCGTCAATGGGGAGTGTCGTTGGGCCTTGGTTTTCTGGCCATGGCCTGTGTGGTGCCAGCGCTTGCGCAAGACCTTGCGGGGGCCAAGGACCACCCTGCAGTCAAACGTTTTGGCGGTAGCACCATAGTGGGTTACGAGGTGCGCAACTTTGATGCTGTGGAGTTTCAGACATCCACCTTCAAGGAATTCGATCTGCAGGCCTACCGGCGCATCTACGTGCAGCCTCCGCTCGCACTGGAAGGGAAGCTCACTCGTCTGTGGTACGAGGCTCCCGGGGAAACGCGCTCTTTAGAACTGTTTCGGAACTATGCCAATGACCTCACTGCCAGCGGCTTCACCGCGCTATACGACTCCACGCGCGACAGTGCTGCGGGCAAGTACAACAACTTTTTGGCTACGCTCAGCAGCAGCCGACGCGATTACATCAAAAACAATCGTACTGAGTACGTGATGTACGCGGCCAACGTCAGCAGTCTGCGCACAGGAACCTTTCAGAAGGACAACACCACCGTACGCTTGATCGCTGTGGACTGGCCCAAGGACGACCGGACCTACAAGGCCAAGCAGGGGGCTTACATCGCAGTGGACATCCTCGAAACCAAGGCGATGGAGCAGAACATGGTGGTGGTCAGCGCATCCGACATCAGCAAGTCCATCACGGCTAACGGCAAGGTGGCGATCTACGGCATTCTTTTCGATACCGGCAAAGCCGATGTTAAGCCAGAGTCCAAGCCGTCGCTGGACCAGATCGCCGCGTTTTTGAAGGCCGAGCCTGCTGTCAAGCTGCATGTGGTGGGCCACACCGACAGCGTGGGCAGCTTTGACGGCAACCTGGCGCTATCCAAACGCCGCGCCGACGCCGTGGCGGCCGTGCTGGCCAAGGACTACGGCATTGCGGCCAATCGCCTTGTTGGAAATGGGGTGGCATCGTTGGCACCTGTGGCAAGCAACAGCAGCGACGAGGGCAAGGCCAAAAACCGGCGGGTGGAGTTGGTGCTGCAGTAGGCGGGACGTTGCATGGCGCCTATGCCGGTTCCGTGGACTGTTTGTCCCGCCTGTGCCTCCGCCTGGCCCAGGCCCGCTCACCGGATGCCACTGCGTTACCTCACAGGCAATACTCCCAGGAGATTTCTTGCAATTGGATGGAGCTTTGGAATCTTGCTGGCATTGGCAGACTGCCAACCGCAAGTGGTGGAGTCCTAAGGCTTCGGCGTGCAGATCGCCAAACCCGCTTTGGGGGCAGATGCGGACGTTATGAAGCTGGTCACGTGGACTTTGGGACTAAGCAGTAAGCGATGTTGCGGCGCTCTCGCTGTCGAGTGCGGTATGAGTTTGTTTGCTGCGTCAAACGAGAGGCGGTTGTGGGCCATAGGGAATTTACGTTAGTGCCTCTCAAAGTTGGGGATGGCGTTCAGTCGTTCGCAAAATTCAGCCGTGTATGACGACCGCGTGCCCCATCAACTTCAAACTTCGGTCCACTGGGGGAGCACGCTGTGCCGCTGTATCAATCAGATTTGGTCTCCGACGTAGTTTCTGCATTCAAAGAGATTCATGGCGAACTGCCTTTCACGTTGCTGTTCGTTCAAGAGGTGGCGAATGCGACGAATCGCTCGTTCACCGGAATGCGCGATTTCAGTTGCTCGCCTCCAGAAATTGCCATTCGACGGGAGCTGCCGGATAGTGAGCTAGTGGAAGTGCTCTGTCATGAGTTCGCGCACCTTGCTTGCGGCTTATCGGCTGCTCACAATGAGCGTTGGGAGGCGTGTAGAGAAAATCTCCACCTTCGTGTGGCGTCAAAGCAGTTTGCAAGGCGCTAGAAAGGGGCATCGCAAATGCGCAGCCCTGACTGATGGTTCAGCGCTGGCGCTATGACAGGCCTTGACTTCGCCATTTACAAATTCTGTATCCGTGTCCTGCGCGCGATGGCGCTGGTGATCTAGAGCGGTGAGCTTGCGCTTTGAGCTGCCGCTTCAGATCGCACATGGCTGTCCACAGCCTTCCTCTACCTACCACCGCACCGGCCCCGCCTCGTCCCGCCAGAATATCCAACGCCGCGTCTCCACGTACGGCGACGTGCCAATGGAATAGGGGTCCATGCCCGTCTCGCGGTGCTCCAGCCGCACCAGGTAGCCGCCGTAGCTGGCCGCCCACAGCGTTGCGCCATCGGGCGATACGTCGATGGCGCTGATCGTGCTGCCGATGTGGTGGCGCCACAGTGCTTGACCTTCGTCGCTGCAGGCGTGGAGGTAGCCGTCGGCGTCACCCAGGATCACCAGGCCGGGCAAGGTGGCGGAGGCGTACACACGGCAATGTTCGTCCAGTGGCGGGACGTCCGCATCCGCATCTGCCGCCTCTTGCGATGCAGTGCTGAGCGGGATCGAGCGCGTACTGCCCCAGTACAGGTGGCACGAATTGGCAAACAGGTGTGTGCCGTCGTGCGAGAACACGGCGTGGTGGGGATAGGACGACAGGGGCTCATGTTCAGCCACCAAAGCGCCGTGCGCATCCAGCACGATGTGCTGGCTGTCCTGGTCTCCGACCGCGATATGGCGTTCGTCGGTTGATAGGGCCATGTGCAGCATGTCCAGCGCCAGCACCGTGACAGTCTTTCCTCCGACCTCTTCGTCCATCTGGTTCTTGGGCCAGGTGTAGGGGCCATCTGCGTCAAATGTCTGTGGGTGCAGGCGTTGAATCGTGCTCTCCGCGCCTGGCGCTGTGCAGGTCAGCACATAGACCCCCGTGGGGTTGCGCAGTAGCACGCGCAGGCCGTCGTTGAACGGGATGATGTCATCGCAGCGCTGACCCAGCGGGCCGGCCGACACCTGCACCTGCGGCGGCAGGCCTTCGTTGCCGCGCGGCAGTGTGAACCGCGCAATCACCGGGCCACTCCATCCCCGGTGGGTGGTGATGTGCCGGCCGTCGCTTTGGGCAAAACACTGGCGATCGGGCGAGCGGCCCACGCCACGGATGCCGGGCAGCAGTGCGTGCTCGGTGCCTTGCAGTACCACCCAGTGAGCGTCGTCGTCATGGGCAGCGCCGATGCGTGCGATCACGCGGTCATCCTCCAGCACCCATACGGGGCCGATGAATTGCCCGGCTTTGGCAGCGCGTTTCACATACGCGTCCGGAGCAAAGGCAAAGCGCTGGCGAAAGCGCGTGGCAAGCTCTTCGTCCGCCCAGCGGCTCACCACGCGTGCGAGTTGCAGCACGGTGGGCGCGTCGGCCTTGCGCGGGTCTTCGGGCAGAGCATCTTCGTCCTCTGCTTGTTCTTCGTCTCCACCAAGGGCTGCGGAGGCGTCGGCAGGATCGGCAGGGTCAGCAGTATTGGCATCGCGGGCTAGCTGGCTCGCGCGGATGGCCGCCACGTAGGCTTGCCCATCGGCCTGCCACTGCTCCGACAGGGTCATGAGTTCGACGGGAAACACGGCTGCATCGGGCAGGTCGGGCGGCAAGGGTGGGGTGGCCAGCAGTTGCACGGCAGCTTCGATGCGGCGGGCCTCGGCCTGCTGGGCCTGCGCCTCTTCGTGCCGTGCGCGGATACGGGCCTGCACCCGGCCGTGAAAGCGCAGCAGGCGGGCAAGGTGGTCGGCGGCGCAACGGGGCAGGGGGGCGCGGCTGTCGCTTTGGCGCTGGGTGTAGCTGAACTCGACCGCGGCAGGCCCTTCGCGCGCCTCGTCCACATCAATCTGGTAGGCGCTGTGGGCGTTGTCTTCGTCGTCGCCCGGTGCATCGTCTCCATTGCGCCAGCTGTACTTGAGCGCGCGGCCCCAGGGTTCGCCATCGTGCATGCAGGGCTGGCGCGCGCCCACCCAGACCTCGTCCTCCCAGTAGCCGTTGCGGTCGCTGTCCCACCAGTCGTTGTACTGCTCGGTGAACACGGGCAGGCTGGTGAAGGCCTCGATGTGCTCAGCCGTCATCGTGGCTTGCAGGCGCTGGTAGAGGGGGTACCGCGCGCGGTGCTGGCCCACGGCCTTGCGCACATAGTCCAGCACCCCGCGCCACGCGTGTTCGCAGGCCTGCCAGGCGTCGGGGGCGTGGCCGGGCTCGGTGGGGGGCGCCAGCACCTGCCAGTCGCCAGGCTCGCCCTGCGTGTAGCGGCGGTACAGCAGCGTGCGCTGGGCGACCGTGGGGGCCGCGTGGCGCCACAGCTTGGTGGCCACGCGCTCCAGCCAGTTGCGGGGCGCGGGCACCTGCTCCACCGACAGGTAGAAGTCCCAGGTCTTCCAGACGGTGATGAACACGTTGTCGTCGCGCGCGTCGCCCTCGTCGTCCACATGCCGCTGGCAGAGCGAAAAATCGGTCTGCTGAAACCAGCCGTAGGCCTTGTGCTCCTTGTGCGCAATCACCGGCGTGCGCACCACGGCCAGGATGTTGTTGATGCTGATGGCATCGCTGGCGCACAGGTCGTGGGCCACGGGCTGGTCGGCGTGGATGTCGGCGCTACTGCGCACCGCGCTGTGGCCTGCCCGCACAGCGGCAAGCACCTGGCGGCGGTTGATCATGGCGGCCAGGCCGTCTTCGCCAGCATCCACGCCCTCGTGGAACTCGGGGGCGAACACGGCGCCCACGATCTCTGCCGAGAACTCTGCACGGTTGGGCACACCGCGCACTTCGTCCAGCAAAAACTCCACCTGTTCGGGGCCTGCGATGTCCACGTGGTACCCGTCGGTGAACAGCGCCACCCGGGCCTGCAGCCCCCCGCGCACACGCAGCTCGCCATGGTTGTAGTGGCCCCACAGCAGCTCGTTCACCTGCAGCGCGCCCTGCACGTACACCAGCTGCCCGCCCACAACGGCGTTGTGCAGATGCGCGTTGCCGGTGACGATGAGGTGGGTGGTGCCGTCGGTGTCCGCGCTGGTCAAAGCGCCGTCGATGCGCAGGTCTCCGTCCACCAGGATCAAAAACGGTGCACGGGGCACCGAGGCATCACCAGGGCCGTCTGGAACGTCATGCAGCCACTGGCGCAGCGGGCTACCTGGGGCCAGGGGGGCGTCGAGGTGCAGCGCCGGCCAGTGCGCACCGCCCGTGATCCACAAGGTGGCTTCGTCCGCCAGAGCGTCGGGTTCTTCCGCCAGGCGCTGGGCGATCCAGCAGTCGGCAGGAAGGCGGTGGGCCACGTCGGCCAGCGGGCAAAGTCGGACAGTGGTCATGGGGCGGGGCGCGGAAGGGGCCGGAGAAGGGCACGTGAGGGGCTCAACCGGCGGGCATCGTACACCGCGCCCTGCAACGATCCGGCTTTGCGCCGACAATGATGTGTCATCTTATTAATTCACCGCCATGACGCAGAACCCCCCCGTTTTTGAAGTCCTCCCCCGCGACCTCTCGGCTTACCGCCAGGGCAATGTGGGCATTGACTATGTGCACCGCTTCGAGTCGGGCAAGCCTGGCCCGCATGTGCTCATCAACGCCCTCACGCACGGCAACGAGATCTGCGGCATGGTGGCCGCCACGCATCTGCTGGACACGGGCGTGCGCCCCCTCATCGGCACGCTGACCATCAGCTTTGCCAACGTCGCGGCTTACGAGTCGTTTGATCAGAGCCGCCCGTTCGAGAGCCGCCAGCTGGTGCACAACCTCAACCGCATCTGGTCGGCGGCCGAGTTGGATGGCACGGCGGACAGCCCCGAGCTGCAGCGCGCCCGCGTCCTGCGCCCGGTGGTGGCTGCGGCTGATCACATCCTCGACATCCACTCCACCAGCCAGGACGTGCAACCTTTCTGGGTGTACCCGGCCTACCCGCGCAACGCGGAGGCGGCGCTGGCCATCGGCCGCCCGCCGGTGCATCTGGTGATGCCCAGCGGCCTGGGCTCGGGCACGCCGCTCATCCAGCACGGCCGTCACGGGCAGGCCGAAGGGGGCGGTGTGGCGGTGGTGGTGGAATGCGGCCAGCACTTCCGCCAGTCGGCGGCTGACTTGGCCACGGCCGTGGCGCTGGACTTCCTGGTGCACTTCGGCCTCATCGCGCCGGTGGCTGATCGGCCCGCACCCGCCGAGCAGCGCCGCTACGAGCTGCTGGAGACCTGCATGGTGCGCACTACCGACTTCCGCTTCACGCGGCCCGTGCAAGGGTTTGAAGTGTTTGCCAAGGGGGACCTCATCGCCACCGACGGCCCGCACGAGATCCGCGCGCTGTGCGACGACTGCACCATCCTCATGCCCACCCGCGAGCCCATCGTGGGCCGCGAGGCGGTGTACCTCACGCGGCCGATCTGACCCGGCTGGTACGACGCCAGACATGCGGGCGCGTCGCCCGACGGTCTGGCTGCAACCGCCTGACGTTGTTCAGGGCGGAACCACCGCCTGTGTGCGCTCCTGGCGCACGAGGTACAGCCCGCTGCCGATGATGATGGCGCCGCCCAGCAGCGTGCTGTAGCCAGGCACCGTCTGCCACAGCACCCAGTCCAGCCCCATGCCCCAGGCCAGGGCCGTGTATTCAAACGGGGCCACCACCGAGGCCTGCCCGTGGCGAAACGCCTCGGTGATCGCCAGCTGCCCCGCAAACCCGGTCACGGCCAGCCCTGCCACCAGCGGCCAGTGGGCCTGCGCCACGCTCACCCACTGGGGCCACGCCAGCGCGCCGGCGCCCAGCGCCAGCAGCGTAGTGGTCCAGAACACCAGGCTGGCGCTGGAATCGGTACGGGTGAGCATGCGCCCCGTGATGGCCGATACCGCATAGCAGGTGGCTGCTGCCAGCACCGCCAGTGCGCCCAGGGTAAAGAACGCCTCCTGGTTGGGCCGCAGGGCCACCAGCACCCCCACCATGCCCAGCACAATGGCCACCCAGTGAGCGGGGCGCACCTTTTCGCGCAGCACCACGGTGGACAGCGCGGTGATGAGCAAAGGGGCAATGAAGAACAGCGTATAGGCCTCGGCCAGCGCCAGTTCGCGGATGGCAAACGCAAACAGCGCCAGCATGGCCACGTTGAGCCCGCCGCGCAGCAGGTGCAGCGGCCAACGCACCTTCAGCAGCCGGGGCACTTCGCCGCGCCACAGCGCGTACAGCGCCACCAGCGGCAGCGCCGCCCAGCCCCGCAGCGCCGCAACCTGCATGGCGGGGTAGTGGGCGCTGAGCGTCTTGAGCAGCGCATCCATCAGCGAGAAGAAGCCCACGGCCGCCACCATGGCGAGGATGCCGCGCAGATTGCCCGCGGGCATCGCCAAGCCTGCAGAGGCGCTCGGCCGCGCCTCAGACATTGTGTGGCCCTGTGGCTGCGTGCGCGCCAGCGAGGCCTCGCTGGCGGTCATGGGGGGCAGGAGCCTGCGCAGAGAAGAAAAGGCGCGGGAAAAAGCGCGGCAATGGCGGGCTGGGCAAAGGCATGGGAAGGTGGGCTCCGCAGGACTGGCGCGTTGAGAGGCCAGCACATGGCAGGGCGTGTGCAGCGAGGCCAAAAAGTGTAGCGCAGGCACGCCGCGCCGCCTCGCTGAGTTTTGTCAGCCGCGCTTACCCTAATGATGGGGTGGGCGCGGGCGTGTTGGCCGGGGCGGCATCGCTACTGGCTCCACCGTCCGCTGTGGCGAGGATGGCGTCGAGCAGTGCCAGCGCCTGCACAAAGTCGAACCCATCGATGGCCTGGGCCAGCGCCTGGGCGTGGTCCGGGTAGTGCTGCAGCATGGCGGGGTGCAGCCCGGCGTAGGCTGCGCTGGCATCGAGGTCGTCGCTGGCCAGCAAGGGCCGCAGTGCCCGCAAGCCTGCTCGCAGATGCTCGGCATCGGCTGCAGGGGCCACGCTGGTCGGCTCTGCGGCAGCATCCAATACGAAGTGCAGGGATTGCACCAGTTGTTGTAGTCGCACATCCAGGTCTTGCAGCGCGTGTTGGGTGTCGGCATCCACCCCCCCTTGCGGTGTGGCTTGCACCCTGGCCTCGGCTTGCTGCGCGGCCACCTGCAAGCCGGTAAGGCCGGCAGTGCCCGCCAGGCCCTTGAGCGTGTGCAGGATGCGCTGCGTTTCAGCCAGGTCACCGCTTTGCCAGGCCTGCAACGCCTTTTGCGCGTCGTGGGGGTGTTCCACCACCATGCGTTGCAGCAGACGCACCAGCGCCGCAAAGTTGTTGCCCAGCGACCGCAGTCCCTGCTCCAGCTGAAAGCCTGCCACGCCCTGGAGTTGGGCCCGCATCTGTGCTTCGTTCTGCAGCGTGGGGGTCGATGTTGCAACGCTGGGCGTTGGGGTTGCGCCCGTGGCGTCCACGGCATGGGGCAGCAGGCGCGCCAGCACGCGCGCCAGTTGTGCCGGGTCCACAGGCTTGGGCAGGTGGTCGTTCATGCCAGCGGCCAGCGCGGCGGCGCGGTCTTCGGCGAAGGCGTTGGCCGTCATGGCCACGATAGGCGTCTGCGCATGGCCTGGCAGCGCGCGGATCTGGCGCGTGGCCTGCAGGCCGTCCAGGTGGGGCATCTGGATGTCCATCAGGATCAGGTCGTAGTGACGTTCGCGCGCGCGCTCCACCGCAATCGCCCCGTCGCCCGCCATATCCACGGCAAAGCCCAGTTGGCGCAACAGCTCACCCGCCACCTCCTGGTTCAGCGTGTTGTCTTCGGCCAGCAGCAATTGCAGCCCCGGGGTGAAACGGACGGGCGCATCGGCGGCCAACGCGGGTGCAGCGGCCTCTGGCAGTTGCGCATGGTTCCACACGCGCACCAGCACGTCTTCGAGTGCGGTGGGCAGTACGGGTTTGGGCAGGAAGGCCGCAAACGGACCGGCATCCACCTCGTCGGCAGGGCAGCTCAGGCTGCCGCTGACCAGAATGCAGGCGGGGCGGTGTTGGAGCGGCAAGGCGCAGATCTGTTGCCAGGTCTGGGTGCCATTCAGGCCCGGCATCAGCCAGTCGGTGAGCACCAGCTCGTAGGGGTCGCAGAGTTCGTCAGCCTGTGCCACCGCTTGCACGGCCTGCGCGCCGGACGACACCGCGTCGGCCCGCGCTCCCAGGTGGGTGAGCATGTCGGCCAGCAGCTCACGGGCTTCTTCCATGTCGTCCACCACCAGGACGCGGGTGCTGGGGGGCAGGGCCTGCACATGCTGCGGTGCGGCAGCCTGGGAGCTGATGCCAAAGGGCGCCTCAAACCAGAAGGTGCTGCCCTTACCGGGCTCGCTGCGCACACCCACTTGCCCGTCCATCAGGTCGGCCAGGCGGCGCGAGATGGCCAGCCCCAGGCCGGTACCGCCGTGGGTGCGAGTGGTGGAAACATCGGCCTGCTGAAACGCCAGGAACAGCTTGCCCTGTTGCTCGGGGCTCAGCCCGATGCCGGTGTCGCGCACCTCAAAGCGCAGGCGCACCTGGTTGGCTTCGCGGTGGGTGACAAACGCGTGCAAAGACACGCTGCCGCGTTCGGTGAACTTGACTGCGTTACCCATGAAGTTGGTCAGGATCTGACCCAGCCGCATGCCGTCCCCATGCAGGATGGGGGGCACACCTGCAAGTTCGGCCATCACCTCCAGGCCCTTGGCCTCGGCCTTGTCGCCGGTAATGGTGAACACGTTGCTCACCACCTTCTCCAGCTCGAAATCGGTCGGGTCCAGGGCCATCTTGCCCGCCTCGATCTTGGAGAAATCCAGGATGTCGTTGATGACGGCCAGCAGGTGCATGGCAGCGCCCGACACCTTGTCGAGTTGCTGGCGCTGGTGCGGGTTGGTGGTGTCGCGGCGGATCAGGTGGGTCAGCCCGATGATCGCGTTCATGGGCGTGCGGATCTCGTGGCTCATGTTGGCCAGGAAGGCGCTCTTGGCCTGGTTGGCCTCGTCGGCCATGGCCTTGGCACTGCGCAGCTGGGCATTGGTGTGCTGCAGTTCCAGCGTCTGCTGTGCGAGGGCTTGGCTGGTCTTTTCGAGATCGAGCGTGCGCTCGGCCACCAGTTGTTCCAGCTCGTCGCGGTAGCGGGCCAGTTCCCGCTCGGACTGCTTGCGGCTGGTGATGTCCACCCAGATGCCGGTCATACAGTCGCGGTCATGCAGGTGAAGGGGGCGCATCGAAACCCAGAAGTCGCGGACGCTGCCGGCCTTGTCACGCCGCTGGGTCTCGAAGTCCAGGCCGCCCTGGGCCTGAATGCGCTGGAGCTTTTCATCGACCTTGCTTCTGTCCGGGTCCAGTTGCAGGTCGTAGAGGTTCATCAACGAAAACTCTTCGCGCGTGTAGCCCAGCGATTCGTAGGTGGCATCGTTGAAGCTCACGAACTGCAGGGTCTGCATGTCCAGCACCACGATGCCGATGGGCGCCTGGCTGATGATGTTGGCGTGCAGTTCCTCCCGGTCGTGCAGCTCTGCCAGGGCCAGACGGCGTTCGTCCTGTGTTTTCTGAAAGGCCAGCACCGCATTGGCCATGTCCCCAATGAGCGTGCCTTCGCGTGCGGCCATGGCCTTGATGCGGGAAAAGGTCTTGTAGTCGCTCAAGCCGCTTTCGCCGCGCGACAGCTTTTGCAGGATGGTGTTGAGCCGGTCCAGCTGGCGGGATGTGGACCGCGACAGCACAAACCACAGGGCCAGAAACACCAGCGCGGCCAGCGTGCTGTAGAGGCGCATGCGGCGATCGAAATCCTGCAGCTGGTTGCGCGTGCTGGCAGCGTTCTCTATGGCGTGGTCCATGAAGGTTTTGGCAATGTCGCCCATGCGCAGTGCGAACACACCGTAGTACGCCGTGGCGCTGATCAGGTGCTCGCCTGCCGCTGACTGGTCGATGGCCATCTGGTCCGAACTCATCAGCGCAAACTGGCGAAACTCTTGAAAGGCTCTGAGCGCAGCGGGGTAGTGGGTGCTGACATGCGAGAAGTCGTGGGCTGTGGTCAGCCCCGTCAGGTCCTTTTCGAGCGCGGCCATTTCGTCCACGATGAGCCCGTGGAGCTGGTAGGCCTTGGCTTCGTCCACCTCGCGGTATTTGGAGACAGTCAGGGTCTGTGTCAGTCGCAGCTTGATCTCCAGCAGTTTTCGGCTGATGGCCTCCGCCTTGGCGGCCACCTGGATGTCTTCCTCCTGGCTTTGCAGTGCTTTGCGCTGCACGGTTTGGGTGTGCTGCTGCACTGCGTAGTCAAACCCCATGCCCACCAGAACGGCCAGCACCACTGGCAGAAAGAAACGCAGAAAAAACCGTTGGCGTTTGAGCAGGAGGAGCATGGGCGAGGGGTGGCGCGAGATGGGTCAGCGCTTGGAGGAGGCGGGCAGCAGGGCGGCCCAGTGAGACGGCGGAATGCTGCCCAGGTATTCAAACCGCGACTGCCCCAGCGGACGCAGCACCATCATCGTTCCCTCGGGCTTGACGAAATAACCCATCAGGTCCGCCATGTTGGGCGCGTGGGCCACGATGACGCGGTTGGTGCCGGCAGGAACCGGGGTGGATACCAGTGCCCGCGTGGCGGCGATCACCGGCTTTTTCTGCTCGCTCGTCAGGTTGGCGGTGTAGGCCAGAAGGGGCTCTGCGCGCAGCAACTGGGGCTGCGTGGCAAAGGTGAGCTGTGCGCTTTCGCGCGCCCTGCACAGCGGGCTGTGGATGACCTCGCCCACGGGAATGCGGGCACGCTGCAGCGTCACACCCAGTTCGCGCGCCTGCTGCCGCCCGGCATCACTGAGGACCCGCTGGGTATTGCAGTCGTTCAGGTCCACCTGCGGGGCCTGGTCTACCCGGCTGCTGTCGGTGGCGCCATGGCGCAGGTACAGCACAAAACCGCCCCGGCGCATTTGCGCCAGCAGGGCGGGGCTGACGAGAGTTTCCTGAAAGTCCTGGTCCTGTGCGCTGCATCCCCCAGGCCACCCTGCCGCCGCCGCAACGGCCAGCACACAAGCACCCACCGTGGCCCGGCAGACGGGCGGGCTGCCGCGCAGTGCGATGGCCGGGGACAAGGCAAGCATGCTTCACGGCTCCAGCGCGGGCACCGGGTGGTCTGCAAACTGCTCGGCGATGGCTGCAAACTGCGGCACCAGCTGTACGAACGCATCACAGATGTCGGGGTCGAAATGCTGGCCACGGCCGTTGCGGATGATGTCCACCGCGTCGTCGAGCGTGAACGCGCGTTTGTAGTGGCGGCGCGAGATCAGCGCATCAAACACATCGGCGATGGCCATCAGCCGTGCGGGCAACGGGATGGCGTCGCCCTCCAGTCCGTCGGGGTAGCCCGAGCCATCCCACTTTTCATGGTGGCCTGCCGCGATCTGGCGTGCGGTCTCCAGGAACTCCAGCGCCGAGTTTCTGGGGGCGCTGGCCGGATGGGCCGGCTGCTGGCGCCCCATCTGCAGCACGCTGCGGATGGCCTCGTCGATGGCGTCGGCACCAATGCGGGCATGGGTCTTCATGATCTCGAACTCATCAGGGGTGAGCTTCCCCGGCTTGAGCAGGATCGCGTCGGGGATGCCCACCTTGCCGATGTCGTGCAGGGGCGCGGCCTTGGCGATTTGCTGGCGCTGGTGGGGACTGCCCAGCAGGTGCTGAAAGCGCGGGTGGTCCTGCAGGTGCAGCATCAGTGCCTCGATGTAGGCCTGCGTGCGGTGCAGGTGGTTGCCGGTTTCGTTGTCGCGCTTCTCGGCCAGCGTGGCCATCGCGTGCAGGCTGAAGTCCTTGATGAGCTCGTTTTCGGCCATGCGCCGCTGCACCTCGGCGTCCAGGTAGCTGTTCTGGTCGGCCAGCCAGTCGCGCGCGGCCTTCAGCTCCAGATGGGTGCGCACCCGCGCCAGCAGCACGGCGGGCTTGATGGGCTTGGCCACATAGTCCACCGCGCCCGCTTGCAGGCCGCGTTCTTCGTCCGCGATGGCGTCGAGGGCGGTCACGAAGATCACCGGGATCTCACGGGTCTCCGGCGCGGCACGCAGGGCGGCCAGCACCTCGTAGCCGTCCATCTCCGGCATCATCACGTCGAGCAGGATGATGTCGGGCACCGGCTGGGTGTGGGCGACCTGCAAGGCCCGCTGTCCCGAGTTGGCCACGCGCACGTGGTAGTACGGGCGCAGCAGCTGGCCGATGACGGTCAGGTTTTCGCGGGTGTCGTCGACGACCAGAACCGTTCTGAGCACGGCTTTGTCATCGGTCGGCAAAAACATGGTCGGGGTGCTTTCGGGCTACCACGCAGAGAATTTGCTCTGGTGTAAGTGCATGTTACTGCCCTTACAGAAGCTGACAAGCTTTCCGTGGTGCGGTGGTCGGGTAGCACATCGCATCCATGCGTTGCCGCCGCAGCACTTGTCGGGCCGGGGACGCCCCTTTTAGCCAAACGACCGCGCCGCAGCCAGGGCGCCCATGCGCCGGCTGATGGCAAAAAACTCCGCCACGGTGTCGTCAATGATCTGCTGCGCGGTCTTGACGGAGTCAATCAATCCCACGGTCTGCCCAGCCAATGCAGGGGCCGCCTCCATGTCACCGTCAAAGTACACGCGCTGGATGCCTGCAAAGCTGTCGGCGGGCATCAGGCCCGCCTCGTGGATGGCTTGCGTGCGCTGCGACTTGAGCGCGCGGATGCAGGGGCTGGCCTTGGTGTTGAGCATCCAGGTGCCGGTGACGCCCGCATCGACGATGGCGTTCTTGTAGTTGGCATGCACGGGGCTTTCGGCGCAGCTCACAAAACGCGTGCCCATCTGCACGGCCTCGGCACCCAGCGCAAAGGCTGCGGCCATGCCGCGCCCGTCGCAGATGCCACCGGCTGCGACCAGCGGCACGTCCACCTGCGCGCGAATGGCCTGCAGCAGCACCAGGGTGGAGACCTCTTCGGGGTTCTTGAAGCCGCCGCCTTCACCGCCTTCGACCACCAAGCCGTCAATGCCTGCATCCACACATTTCAGCGCTGCGTCCACCGTGGGTACCGCGTGATACACGGTGATCCCCGCGTCCTTCAGCGGCGCAATGAACTTGGCCGGGCTACCCGCCGAGGTGGTCACAAACCTCACGCCCGACGCGCACACAAAGCGCAGCATGGCGTCGTCCTTCAAAAAGCGGATGGGCAGGTTCACGCCAAACGGCAGGCCCAGCGCGCTCATCTTGGTGATCTCTGCCTGGCAGTTGGCGGTTTCGCCGGACGATGTTTCGATGATGCCCAGCCCACCCGCGCGCGACACCGCCGAGGCCAGCTGCGTGCGCGCAATCCAGCCCATGGGCGCCTGGATGATGGGGTAGCGCGCACCCGTGTGGGCAAGGACGCGGTTGGTGGCGGGTGCGGTCATGGGTGGTGTCTCCTGTTTTTTGGGAGCGCCCATTATTTCGACGGGTGTGCCGTCGCCGTGTCGCCCGCGTTACGGGGGCGGGGCGGGTGTCTCTTGCCAGGGCAGCTGCGCAAACAGCCGCTGCCAGTCAACGCAGGGCGGCACAGCGGAATCGTCGGCGGGGAGGTATCCGCAGCCCCAGCCTGCAGGTCCCGGCCAGCGCAGCCCGCTGTCAAAAGTCATCGCCGCCCCCGTTACGGGGTGGGGCACCCTGAGCTGCCAGGCATGTAGCCACAGCCGCTGCTGGCCCAGTCGCTCGGCCCACCAGCGGTTGAGCGGGCCCTTGCCATGCGTGGCATCGCCAATGATGGGGTGGGCCACGTGCTTGAGGTGGCGGCGGATCTGGTGGCGCCGCCCGGTGGTGGGAAGTGCCTCGACCAGCGACGCGCGCGTGGTGGCAAAACGCGCATCGCTGGCCTCGGGCAGCGTGAGCTGCGCCAGCCGCCGAAAGCGTGTGTGGGCGTCCTGCACGGCGGCATCGGTCGGGGCGTCATCGGGCTTGAGCGCATGGTCCACCTCGATGGCCTCAGGCGCCCAGCCACGCACCATCGCCAGGTAGCGCTTGTGCGTGGCGCCCTGCTCAAACGCTTGCGACAGTGCCCGCGCCGCATCGCTGTGCAGCGCCATCACCAGCACGCCGCAGGTGCCCTTGTCCAGCCGATGCACCGGAAACACATGCTGGCCCAGCTGGTCGCGCAAGGTCTGCATCACAAACCGCGTCTCGCCCGCGTCCAGCCCCGTGCGGTGCACCAGCCAGCCTGCGGGCTTGTACACGGCCACCAGGTGCTCGTCGCGCCAAAGGATGTGCAGGGGAGGGGGCATGGAGGAATGTGTGTGTGCCATCGCGGGCTAGGGATCCTCTGCACGAATCAAGCGGCAAGTGAGCGCAGCGGATCGGGAGGGGTTGCAAGGCGCAAAACGCAGCAATAGCCGTAGCTATTGCGAGTATTTGCAACGCAGCAGACCGCCCGAGGCCGCTGATGCGCACGGCGCGCTGATTCGTGCAGAGGATCCCTAGGGGAAGGCGCGGATTGTGCCGCACGCGCCGCTGCCTACACTGGTCCCGTTCAACGCTTACAAAGGATGCCCGTCTATGTCCGCAGGAGACTGGAAAGACATGTACGCCGCCGCCGTGGCCGGCGACCTGGCGCTGGTGCGCCACCACATCAGCGCGGGCGTGAACCCCAACTACCAGCATCCCGAGATCCTTTGCACACCGCTTGTGGCCAGCCTCATCCACGGCCACGATGCCATTGCGCATTACCTGTTGGCCCATGGGGCGGACCCGATGCTGCGGTCCGACTTTGACGACATGACCCCGCTGGAGGCTGCGCGCCGTTATCGGCGCACCGAGTTCATTGGCATGCTGCAGGCGCAGGGTGCGAAGGAGGAGCGCAAGCCGTTCTGGTGGCGCTGGTTGCCGGTGTGAAGGCGAAGTGTGGGCACATCGGTACAGCCCGCGCAGCCCGGACTAGCGGCCGCCGTGTAAGGCCTCTGCCGCACCAGCGGCGTATCCCTTGGAGGAAAACCGCGAAGCGAATCAATGGGGGCTTGTTTCCTTCGCACGCATCTTGGCGCCGATGTACTCGCCGTGCGTCACATGCAGCAGGCCCGCCACCTTGCTGATGGTGTGCATCTCGTTCTCATCCGGCCGTGCGTCCGCATAGGCCACCTGCCACATGGCTTCGACCAGCCGGATCTTCTCGGCCTGCGTGAAGTGTTCGTTCAACTGGCTGGTGAAGTGCTGGTAGTCGTAGGCCGTTCGGGAGGTGGTGGTGGCCTGGTCCAGCAGTGCCTGCAGTTCCTCGTCCGACAGCGCAAACTGCTGGCGCAGTGCGCTCTCCATCACGCTGCGCTCCGCTTCGCCCAGGGTCGCCTTGGTGCGCACCACCTCCACCAGCAACACGGCGGCTGCCAGTTGCAGTGCCCGTGCACGCTCGGCGGGCGATGGCGTGGGGTGCAGGGGAGCAATGCTTTCCAGAAGGTCTTTGAGGGCTTGGAACATCGTTGGCTTGCGAGGCTGCGTAAATAGGATGGATGCGTCGGGGGCGGCGTTGGTTCCGCTGCGTTAACGGGAGGAGGACTCCCTGGCTGCGCAGGTTGCGCTCGGTGCCTTGCCATGCCCCGGCGACAATCGGGGGCCATGACGAAGAAAACCATACTCCCCCTGCAACTGCTGGTTGCCCCCGACAAGAACGACCCCGCGCCGCTGATCCTCTACCACGGGCGCAATTGCCCCGATGGCTTTGGCGCGGCGCTGGCCGCATGGCTGTACTACGGCGACCAGGCTGAATACGTGGGGCTGGACCACGGCGATGTCAAGACCGTGGACGACCTGCCGCCCCTGCAAGGCCGCGCGGTGTACATCCTCGACTTCTCGTTTGCCAACGAGGTGATGGCGGCCATCGACGAGCGCGCCGCCAAGCTGGTCATGCTGGACCACCACAAGAGCGCCGCCGAAAAGCTGACCGGCTTTGCCTGCCGCTGCGGCGTGGTGCACTTTGACATGAACAAGTCGGGCGCGCGGCTGGCGTGGGAGTTCTTTCACCCCCATGCACCCATCCCCGCGCTGCTGCAATACGTGGAAGACCGCGACATCTGGAAGTGGGAGTTTGCCGAGAGCGCGGCCTTCCTGTCGGCCCTGGACATGGAGGAGCAAGGCTTTGCGCGCTGGCGGGAGATTGCAGACTTCACGCCCGAGCAGCTCCAGCAGTTCACGGTGCGCGGCGAGGCCATGGACCAGAAGTACCGCAAGCTCTGCGCCGACATTGCCGAAGGCGCGCAGCCGCTGGTATTCAACGGCATCACGGGCCTGATGGTCAATGCCCCGGGCATGTTCCACAGCCTGGTGGGCGACATCCTCTCGGCCAAGACCGGCACCTTTGCGCTGATGTGGAGCGCGGGCGAAAAGGGCGTGAAGGTGGGGCTGCGCTCGCAGCGCAACTTTGACTGCATCGCGTTGGCCGAAAGCATGGGCGGCGGCGGCCACGCGCAGGCCTGTGGCTTCAAGATGAAGGTGGAGCGCCTGCCCGAACTGTTGACAGGCACCTTCAACGCGTAGTGCTGGGGTGATTTGGAGAGAAAGTCGCCTGAAGCGCTACAACTGCATGCCTCAGAAGCTATCAAAATATAGTGAACGGCGTGGAGCGCGAGCGCGGCTAGACCAGTCGCAGGTCCGCGCCTTGGGTTCCTGGAAACACCCGCCCCAGGGCCGCCGCGTTCAGCCCGTACATCCGCGCGAACAACCCGCCCAGCACACTGCGGTAGTCGTTGAGCACGGGGTAGTCGCGGTTCTGGAACAGCGTGGTGGCGGTCAGCGCCTGCTGCTCGCCCACGATGCGGCCGCCATTCACCCCGCCACCCAGCACCCAGAACACCGTGCCGTGGCCGTGGTCTGTGCCCCGGTTGCCGTTCTCGCGGAAGGTGCGGCCAAACTCGCTGATGACCACCACCACGGTGGACTTCCACGCGGGGCCCATCTCGTCGGCAAAGCCTGCGAGGCCCCGGCCCAGTTCCTCCAGGCGGTTGGCCAGCGCGCCGGTGGCGGCACCCTGGCCCACATGCGTGTCCCAGCCGCCCACGTCCACAAAGCCGATCTGGTAGCGCGACTGCATCAGCCGCGCCATGCGCCGGGCCGTGCCCTCAAAGCCCTTGGTGCTCAGCGCATTGCGGCTGGCGGCCTCCATCTCGCCCTGCATGGTGCGGGCCACTTCGTCGCGGGTGGCAAAACCTTCGTTCACCGGCGTGGCCAGCGCTGTGCCCCGGTACATGGAGGCGATGAGTTCGGCCTGCCGCGCATCCACACCGCCCCGCCCGGCGCCTGCGCTCAGCGCGGTGTTAGGTACATCCACCGCCCCGCGCAGCACCAGGGGCAGGGTGCTGGTAAATGCCATGGGTTGCAGCGCCGCTGCAGTGCTATCGCCGCGCGGGTTCAGCTCGGTCACCAGCCGGTTCAGAAAGCCCGATCGGTAGTCACGCCGCCCGCCCAGGGGCTGGCCCAGCTCGATGCTGTCCTGCGTGTCGAAGTGGCTGCGCGAGAGGTCGTCCGTGCCCGCAAACGGCACAAACGCGAGCTGACGCTGCTGGTACAGCGGCAGCATCGATTCCGCCAGTGCCGGGTGCAGGCCCCAGTCGGCTGTGAGCGGCAGGGCGCCGCCCTCCTGCCCCGGCCGGGCGATGGCGATGTTGGGCCGCGTCTCGTAGTAGTAGCTGCTGGCCGTAGGCACGAGCAGGCTGGCGCAGTCGTAGCCACCGCGCAAGAACACGAGCAGAAAGTGCGTGTCCTGCGCGCGGGGTGCGGCGAGCACGCTGGCGCTGTGCACGCCCAGGCCCGCACCGAGTGCGCTGGCGCCCAGGGCCTGGAGAAGATGTCGTCTGTGCAGCATGAAGTTTTCTTTCATCCGTGCATGAACTCGGGGGATGCGAGGAACAGCAGGTTCCATTCGCGCGGTGAGGTGGCCTGCGCCAGTGCGTTGCTTGTGGCAGGGGACCAGGTGGGCTCCATGGCGCGCACGTAAGCCGTCTGCGCCAGGGTGGGCGGCATGCGCGGCGCGGCTCGGGGGGCTGCGTCAACGCTTGCTGGCGGGGTTGCCAGAGCGCCTGCACCCAGGGCCCGCGCCATCTCAAAGCGCGTGCTCATCTGCCCCGAGCCCGACCACGACGCGGAGTCCAGCGGGTAGCCATCGGGCGTGACGCGGCCATACAAAGGCTCGGCCAGCCGTTGCAGCCACGCCAGTGCCGGGTCGGTGCTGGGCAGCACAGCGTCGCCATGGGCCAGGCGCAGGCCCGCCAGCGCATAGTGCACCGGGTCCCGAAACCGCTGGCCGAGAGATGCGCGGAATTCTGGCGTGTTGAACAGCGTTTCCAGCACCGCTGCGATGTCGCCGTCGGTGCGCTCAAAGCTGCGGGCCAGGGTCTGCAGCAGCGCGGGGGGCGGGTTGTCTCCCACCAAAAAAAGCGCGATCTTGCGCGTGATGAAGCGCGCGGTGGCAGGCGCGCGGGCCAGGCGGTCCAGCGCTTCGTCCACTTCGGCCAGGCCTTCGGCGCGCAGCGGCTGGCCGAGCAACGTCTTGGGCTCCCAGTCATGCCGCTGGGGGTTGAACTCGAACAGGCCGTCGCGCAGGTAGTGGCGGCGCAGCGCGGGCTTCATGCGCGGTGGCTCGTCGCCCTGCGGCCGCTGCGACACGCCCACGCCGGTCAGCACGCGGGCCAGCTCCTGCACGTCCTGCTGGCTGTAGCCGCCGTCCACGCCCAGCGTGTGCAGCTCCATCAGCTCGCGCGCGTAGTTCTCGTTGATGCGGCCTGCGGCGTTTTGTGCGTTGTCCAGGTAGCGCAGCATGGCCGGGTGGCGCGCGGTGGCGCCCAGCAGGTCGCGAAAGCGGCCCAGTGCATGGGGGCGAATCGCACGTTCCTCGTAGTCACCCACCAAGGCGCGCAGGTTGCCCTTGCCGGCAAACACGTTGAAGTGGTTCATCCAGAACCAAGTCATCTTCTCGCGCAGCTGGGTGGGCGAATACAGCGCGCGCAGCACAAACCGGGCGGCGGCCTCATGTTGCAGGGCGCGCATGTCCTGCTGCCAGGTTTTGAGCGCAGCCTTGCGCTCGTCTTCGGTAGGCAGGGCTTTGGCGGCGCGGTGGCGGGATTCCATGTCGGCCGCCAGCGCCTCGATGGGGGTGCGCGATATGGCCATGGCGTCGATCTGCGCTTGGGCCTCGCGCGGCAACGGTGCGTTGCCACCGGGGCGCAGCTGACTTGCCAGGTAGGCGCTGATGCCCAAGCCACCCAGCGCTTGCGCGCCCTGGCCGGTGCAGCCCCAGGTCACGCGGTCGAGCAGGTGGACCTGCGTGGGTTCGTCGGCGGACGCCCCGCCGCCAGTGCTGACGGCGTTGGGCGATGCAGGGGGCGCAGCCTGGGCCAAGGGCGCGGCGCCAAAGGCTGCAAAAGCCGCCATGCCCAGCAGCAGCGTGCGGCGGTGGAGGGGCGGAGGGGAGTGGGGGGTCATGGTGCCTCGCTGGCTGCCAACCAATGGTGACCCCCATGGTGCCGCTGCGATCCACAGGGTGCAAGGCGGCGCAGCGGGTTTTACCTGCGCGATACAAACGCCAGCGAGGATGTATCTAGGAGTCTGTCGGACCTGGAAATCGTCGGCTGCGAATCGGCCGCAGCGGTCCATTTTTTACCGTCTTTTTGCCCCATAGCCGGGCTATGGGGCGGCAAATCCGGCAAAAACTGTCCTCGCTGGGGCCGATTCTCGCTTTCGACGCTCCAAGTCCGACAGGCTCCTAGGGGTTTCGTGAATCGCCCCGCAGGAGGCGCGTTACGGCAAAGGTGCCGCGCCCGTGGCCTGCGCGGCCTCTTCAAAACGGTCTACCTTGCGCAGGGTCTGGAACGCCAGCATCCAGCCACCCACTACCCCCAGGGTGCACAGTCCGCCCACGATGGCGGCAGGCACCACGCCCAGCCAGGCGGCGCTCGTGCCTGCGCGGAATTCGCCCAGTTCGTTGGACGAGCCGATGAACAGCATGTTCACCGCGTTCACCCGGCCACGCATGGAGTCGGGCGTGGAGAACTGCACCAGCGCGCCGCGGATGTACACGCTGACCATGTCGGCGGCGCCAGCCACCAGCAGCGCCGCAAACGACAGCCAGAACAGCGTGGACAGCGCAAACACCAGGTTGGCCACGCCAAATACCGCCACGGCGATGAACATGGTGCGGCCCACATGGCGGTTGAAGGGCCGCATGCTCAGGTACAGCCCGGCGCTGACCTCGCCGACCGCCATGGCACTGCGCAGCGCGCCCAGGCCTGCCGGGCCCACATGCAGCACCTCTTGTGCGTAGATGGGCAGCAGCGCCACCACGCCGCCCAGCAGCACGGCAAACAGGTCCAGCGAGATGGTGCCCAGAATGATGGGCCGTGTGCGGATGAAGGTGATGCCCGCGCCAAAGCGCTCCAGCATCGTGCCCTGTGCAGGGCCGGGCGCCGTGGCATGGGCCACCACCACGCGCAGCAGCAGCGCCACGCCCAGCACAAAGCAGGCGCAGCAGATGGCATAGGTCAGCTCGCCGCCGCCCAGCGCGTACAGCAGCCCGCCCAGCAGCGGCCCGCCAATGCTGGCCACGCGCATCAGCATGCTGTTGGCAGCAATGGCCTGGGCCAGTTGCGCGCGCGGCACGATCTGTGGCAACAGGCTCTGCATGGCCGGGCCCGAGAACGCGCGGGCGCAGCCATACAGCACCAGCACGGCATAAATACCCGCCACGCCGCTGCTGCCATGGCCCGACAGCCACCACAACAAGGCGCTGCACACGCCGCCCACCGACCAGGCCAGCGCCAGGATGCGCTTGCGGTCAAAGCGGTCGATCAGGTCGCCCGCTGGCAGCAGCAGGGCCAGCATGGGCAGAAACTGCGCCAGGCCCACATAGGCCAGCGCCAGCGGCTGCCGGGTCAGGTCGTACACCTGCCAGGCCACCACGACAGCCTGCACCTGGGTGGCGACCACGGCTACCACGCGGGCGATCAGGAAGGAAACAAAACCGGCATGGCGGTAGACGTTGGCAGGTTCGGCGGGCGCGGCAACAGCGGCGCTCGGGGTGATGGGCTCGGGCGTGGGCATGGGGGGGGGCAGCGGGGGGGGGGGGGGCAGCGGGGGGGCATTCGCCCAGTGCGGCGATGCGCCCAAACGGCGGGAGGCCAGATGCTAGCGGTTGTCGCGTCGGGCTGCAGTCAAGCGCTGGTAAAGCCTCGCAGCGGGTGCGCCGATGGTTGGGTATGCGATGGCGTCAACGACGATGCCGGTGCCGGTAGTCCCACGGCGCCAACGGGCGCTTTTGGGACCACAGGCCCGCGTGCTGCGCCTGCGCAGAACGCTGCAGGGGCGCCAGGTGGGGATAGCCGCTGGCGTACGGCGTGTAGACCCAGGCCATGCCCGCGCGCACCTGGGCCGTTGCTACGTCCGTCCCGCCGCAGCGCACCTGCGCCACCATGCGGCCATAGCTGTCTTCGTCCACCGGTTGCAGCGTGGCCCGTTGCCGAAAGCACAGTTGTGCCAGGTGCTGTCGCGACTTCTGCCCAAACGCCTGACGGGATTCGGGCGCGTCGATGGCGGCGATGCGCACCTTGACCTGCTGGTAGGCACCGGGGGCGCCGCAGCGGGCGGTGAGGGTGTCGCCGTCGCTGATGGCGACGACCAGGCAAAGCAGGGAGGCGGCGAGGGGCACTGGGGGCTTGAATGTGGGTGGGTGGGCGCCGGCGGCGGTGTGGGGGCTGCAGCGGGCTGATTGTGGCCGGATGCGCTACGGCAGCGTGCCTTGATAGCTATGAATAGTATAGCGTTTACGGTCGGCCGGAATGTGGTTGCAGGCAGACAGCGGGCGCTGGCGCGACGCGCCTATTCGATGCTCCGAAGTCCTTCCTGGCACTTCGCGCAGCGCCGGTTTTTTTTGCTTCAAGGTGTTACCACACCGATGTGTACACAGCACGAAGAATATGGGGAACCGGGAGCAGTTACTGCCGTCAGACACCCCAGGCGCTGTGACAATGGGGTGCATTGCCCAGCGCGTTCGTTTCGCGTTTGGTTTGAGCTTGTTATCGTCGGCACTAGTGTGCTGTCCCGCAAATAGCTGCACGAAATGAAATCGATGGCATCGCGCCCAGGGCGAGGCGCAAACCGCAGTGATAGCCGTAGCTATCGCGAGGATTTGCAACGCAGCCCTGGGGGTGAGGACGCGATTTCATGTGCAGTTATTTGCGGGACAGCACACTAGCCACCCACCACCCAAGGAGTCCCGGTTTTGCGTTTCCCCTGGTCCACAGAATTCCATGCCTCCCCACCCGCGCTTGTGCGCGCCGCCGCCGTGGCCCTGGCCTGTGGCGCGACCTTGGTCATGGCAGGCTGCACCAGCACGGGTGTCAAGACGTTTGGCGTGCAGGAGAACTTTGGCTCGGTTGCCACCTATTCGCGCCTGTTTGATGCCACCCCGGCCCAGACCTGCGAGGCCTCGCGCCGCGCGCTGCTCAGCCAGGGCTACGTCATCTCGTCCAGTTCGGCCGATCTGGTAGAGGGCAAAAAGAGCTTCCAGCCTGAGCCCGAGTCGCACCTGCAGATGGTGGTGCGCGTGGTGTGTGTGCCCGAGGCCAACGACGGCAAGGTCAGCCTGGGCTTTGTCACCGCCACGCAGGACACCTACGCATTGCGCAAGACCAACAACTCCGCCAGCGTGGGCGTGGGCGCCATCGGATCGGTGTCGCTGCCGTTCTCGTCCAGCAGCGAATCGCTGGTCAAGGTGGGCAGCGAGACCATTGCCAAAGACACCTTCTACGACAGCTTTTTTGACTTGGTCAAACGCTACCTGGTCATCGACCAGGCGCTGGCGGACTGAGCCGCCCTGGCGGGACAGACGCCCGTACTCAGGTACTCAGGCACTCAGCGGTCGGAGCGTGGCGGTACCCGGTAGCGCAGCTCGGCAAACACGCCGCCCAGCGTGGTTACGGATTGCAGCTGCAGCGGCGGCTGCACCACACGGCGCGGAAACAAAGGGGTGCCCACGCCCAGCGTGACCGGCGCCACCTGCACGATCAGCTCGTCCAGCAGGCCCGCATCGTGAAACTGCCCCACCAGGTCACCCCCGCCCACCACCCACACATTGCGGCCTGCTGCGGCCTGCACCATGGCTTGGTGCACGGGCCGCACATCGCCACGCACAAAGCGCACATCGGCACCGGCAATGCTGCGCAGCGTGCGTGTGCTGAACACCCAGGTGGGCGGTGTGTACGGCCAGGGCTGGCCCGCATCGATGGCATGTTTCAGCATCCATTCGTAGGTGTGTGATCCCATGGCCAGCGCGCCCACGCTGCGGATGAAGTCGGGGTAGCTGGAGCCTTCGATCTCGCCAAATTGCAGCAACCAGTCCAGGTCATGGTTGGGCGTGGCGATGAAGCCGTCGAGGCTGGACGCGCCGTAGAACTGTGTAGTGGTCATGCCCGCGCACTGTAGGGACCGGCTGCTGACAACGTGCTGGCAGCAGGCGCGGGTGGGGTCTGCCCGGTGCATTCATCGGCCAGAGGCCCCAGGTGACTCAAGGCAGCTGCACCGTCTCCGCCAGGTGCCCGTATACCGTCGCAATGCGCCGCAGGTGGCGCGACTCCGGGTGGGTCAGCAGCCACAGCTCGGTTTCGCCATCGGCCAGCGCGCCCGTGAGCGGGCGCAGGTCGCTGTGGCCCTGGGCCAGAAAGAGGGGCAGCACCCCCACGCCCATGCCCAGGGCCACCAGTTCCATCACGGTGAGCAGGCTGTTGACGCGGTAGGTGGGCTGTGCCCTGGGGAATTGCTTCTTGCGCCAGCGCACCGAAGGGTGGTCGGGCAGGGCGTCGTCAGGCGCAATCCAGGCGGCGCGGCCCGCCTCCACATCCGACAGGGCCAGGGTGCTGGCGGTGCCTGCGTAGAGGGCCGAGCGGATCATGCCCAGCTGCCGCCCCACCAGGTGCTGCGGCGGGCGCTTGGTCGCGCGCACGGCGATGTCGGTGTCGCGCCGCGTCAGGCTCACCAGCTCGTTGCCGGCGTGCAGCTCGTACACCAGGGCCGGGTGCCGGGGCTGCAGCATTTGCAGGGCCGGGGCGATGAGGCCGTGCAGGATGGTGTCGGTGGTGGAGATGCGCACCGTGCCCGACACCTGTTCGGGCTGCGCCTGTGCGGCAGAGCGCGCGGCCTCCAGGGCGGCTTCCACCCGCTCGGCCTGTTCGGCCAATGCCTGGGCCAGTTCCGAGGGGCGGTAGCCGGCGCGCGACCGGTCGAACAGCGACTGGCCCAGCCCCCGTTCGATGCGCTGGATGGCGCGGAACACCGTGGACGCATCCACACCCAGCCGCTCACCGGCGGCCGCCAGGGTGCCGGTGCGCACCATGGCCAGCAGCACTTCCAGCTCGGCCGCGCCCAGTTGGTATTGCGCTGATGCAACGGTTGATTTCATGGGTGCTTATTTTGTTTGCGTTGTTGCAAGCATAGATTCTGCCTGTCGCCGGGCCTTGCCGTGTACCGATGGGTGTCTATGGCTGCTAGTGGGTAGCAACGGCGACATATTCCAACCGTTTTTACAGAAAGCCCCGTTCCCATGAAGCTCTACTACGCCCCCGGTGCCTGCTCGCTCGCCGTCCACATTGCCCTACGCGAGGTCGGCGTTGCGTTCGATCTGGTCAAGGTGGACCTGGTGCGCCACACCACCGAGACCGGCGCCAACTACCTCGACATCTCCCCGCGCGGCTATGTGCCCCTGCTAGAGCTGGCCGACCAGTCGCGCCACACCGAAGCAGCGGCGCTGCTGCAGTACGTGGCCGACCTGGACCCGGCGCGCGCACTCATCGGCCAGCCCGGCTCCAGCGAGCGGCTGGCCGTGCTGGAATGGCTCACCTTCGTCAGCACCGAACTGCACAAGGGCTTCAGCCCCTGGCTGTGGCACAAGGAGACGGCCGACTCCACGCGCCAGGCCGTCAAGGCCAAGCTGGCCGTGCGCTTTGCCGAGATGGACGCCGTGCTGTCGCGCAGCGACTTTCTGGCAGGCGGCTACAGCGTGGCCGACGCGTATGGCTTCACCATCGTCAACTGGTCGCACCTGCTGGGCATCCCGCTCACTGCCTACCCCCACCTGCAGGCCTGGATGGCACGCGTGGCGGCCCGCCCGCAGGTGCAGGCTGCGCTGCGGGCTGAGGGGTTGCTGTCGTGATGGCCCAGACCACAGCGCCCGCTGCGCTCACTCTGGTCTCGCACGCGCTGTGCCCCTATGTGCAGCGCGTGGCCATCGTGCTGCACGAAAAGGGCCTGGCGTTCGAGCGCCGCACCATCGACCTGGCCCGCAAGCCCGACTGGTTCCTGGCCCTCTCGCCGCTGGGCAAGACCCCGGTCCTGCAGGTGCGCGGCCAGAGCCTGTTCGAGTCGGCCGTGATCTGCGAATACCTGGATGAGGTGGCCATGCCCGTGCTGCACCCGCCAGACCCGCTGCAGCGCGCACGCCACCGGGCGTGGATGGAGTTTGGCTCTGCGGTGCTGAACACCATCGGCGCCTTCTACGCCGCAGCGGATGAGGCCACGCTGCAGGCCCGCGCGCATGACCTGCGCAGCCGTTTTGTGCAGATCGAAGAGGCCCTGGGCCAGCGCAGCGTGCCGGGGCCGTACTTTGCCGGGCCGGACTTTGGCATGGTGGATGTGGTGTTCGGCCCCGTGTTCCGGTACTTCGACGTCATCGATACCTTGCCGGGCGTGGATGACCTGGGGCTCTGGCAAGGCTTGCCGCTGGTGCAGCAGTGGCGGGCTGTGCTGGCGGCACGCCCTTCGGTGCAGCAGGCCGTGGGTGCGGACTATGCCGAGGGCTTGCGGGCCTTTTTGCGCGCGCGTGGTTCAGCGCTGTCGCGGCGCATGCAGGCGGTGGCCGCGTAGACCCCGTACGCCTGCCAGCTCAATCCGCCCAGGTGCCCGGCGCCAGCCCGTCCAGCGTGTACGGCCCGATGGCCGCGCGGATGAGCCGCAGCGTGGGGTGGCCCACGGCGGCCGTCATGCGGCGCACCTGGCGGTTGCGGCCTTCGCGGATGATGAGCTCGATCCAGGTGGTGGGGATGGCCTTGCGCTCGCGGATGGGCGGGGTGCGGTCCCACACCGCAGGGGCGGGCTCCAGCAACCGTGCGCGGGCGGGCAGGGTGGGGCCGTCGTTCAGCACTACGCCACTGCGCAGCGCGGCCAGCGCGGCCTCATTGGGGATGCCCTCCACCTGCACCCAGTAGGTCTTCTCCATCTTGAAGCGCGGGTCGGCAATGCGGGCCTGTTGCTTGCCATCGTTGGTCAGCAGCAGCAGCCCTTCGCTGTCGGCGTCCAGCCGCCCGGCCACGTGCACGCCGGGCAGGTCGATGTAGTCCTTCAGACCCTGCCACTTGCCCTCGGGCGTGAACTGGCTCAGCACGCCGTAGGGTTTGTTGAAACGGATCAGGCGCGAGGTCATGGGGTCGGTTTCAAGCAAAAAGGGCCGGATGCGCTAGTGCAATATGCGCTGAGTGCTATCAAATGCATAGTAATGAAGCCCTGCGCCATCAGGCCGGCACGAACAGCGCCGGGTCCACCATGGTGCGGTTCAGCATCACGCCCCAGTGCAGGTGCGGGCCGGTCACGCGGCCGGTGGCGCCCACCTTGCAGAACGCGTCGCCCGCCTGCAGCACATCGCCCACGCGCACCTCCATGCTGCTCAGGTGGCAGTACATGGTGAGCAGGCCCTGGCCGTGGTCCAGCCACACCGTGCCGCCATTGAAGAAGTAGTCGCCCACGTCAATCACCCGGCCCGGCAGCGGCGCCACGATGGGCGTGCCGGTGGCGGCGGCAATGTCCATGCCGCTGTGCGGATTGCGCGGCTGGCCGTTGAACACGCGGCGCAGCCCGAACGAGCTGGATCGCCGCCCCGGCACGGGCACGCGCATGCGCAGCGATGCCAGCGCCACGCCGGCGGGCTGCTCGGTGAAGGTGGCCATCACCTGGGCCTGGTGGTCACGTTCGCGCTCGTAGCGGGCCTGGTCCTCGGGCGACAGGTCCACCGTGCGGGGCGACACCTTCAGGTGCTGCTCCTTGTACTGCTTGGGGGCCACGCTGTAGTGCACCAGGCGCGGACTGCCGCCGCCTTCGGGCAGCACGCTGATGAAGGCATCGCCCGGCGCCGCAGCCAGCGGTATGCCCACGATGGCCGTCCACTCGATGGCATCGCCCACCACGCGCAGCGGCACATCCACCTCGCCCTGGCGCACCTGCGCCACCGGCCGCGTGGCCGCCGGGCCCAGCGACAGCCGTGCCACACCCCCGGGCACCTGCAGCGCCTGGGGCCACACCGCGGGTGCGGGTGGCAAGGGCTTGGCATGCAGAGGCGCAACCAGGGCAGGCTGCACGAGCAGGCCCGCCGTGCCGATCAAGGCGCTGCGGCGGGTGATGGGGAGGGTGGGACGGAGGGGAGCAGGGCGGGCAGATTCAGGCACGGCAGAGAAGGGCGAGAGCAAAAGACAAAGAGGCAGCACGAGGGGGGGGCGATGGACGGAGCGCACCGCTGTCGCGGCCGACAAGGGCGATTGTGCCCCCGGTGTTGGCGGCGTCCGCCTACATCGCGCGTGCATGGTGCCACCTACCATCGCGCCATGCCACCCGCCGCCCCTCGCCGCCGCCGCTCCACCATGCTCACTGTCTTGCTCACGGCCCTGGCCACGGGGGCCCTTGTCCTGTTGGCACTCAACTTCACGGCGGGCGAGAAAAAGGTGCAGCAGCAGCTGCCGCGCCTGTACAGCACCGCCCACCCGCAGTTCGAGCGTGCCCTGGGCAGCCTGCTCGGCCCAGGCATTGTGGGCGGCAATGCGGTGACGGAGCTGATCAACGGCGACCAGATCTTTCCGCCCATGCTGGCTGCGATCAAATCCGCTCAGAAAAGCGTCACCTTCGAAACCTACATCTACTGGTCGGGCGACATCGGCAAGCAGTTTGCCGACGCCCTGAGCGAGCGCGCCCGCGCCGGTGTGCCCGTGCATGTGCTGCTGGACTGGGTGGGCAGCGCCAAGATGGAAGAGAGCTACCTGGCCGAGATGAAAGAGGCCGGGGTGCAGATTGAAAAGTTCCACAAACCCCACTGGTACAACCTGGCCCGCCTGAACAACCGCACCCACCGCAAGCTGCTGGTGGTAGACGGGCAGGTGGGCTTTACCGGCGGCGTGGGCATTGCGCCGGCGTGGACGGGCAACGCGCAAGACCCCGAGCACTGGCGCGACTCGCACTACCTGGTGCGCGGCCCCGCCGTGGCGCAGATGCAGGCCACGTTTCTGGACAACTGGCTCAAGGTCACTGGCAAGGTGTTGCATGGCGAGGCGTACTTCCCAGCCATTGCTTCGGCGGGTGGGCAAAAGGCGCAGATGTTCTCCAGCTCGCCGTCGAGCGGCAGCGAGAGCATGCAGCTCATGTACCACCTGGCCATCACGGCGGCCGAGCGCAGCATCGACCTGTCGGTGGCCTACTTTGTGCCCGACGACCTGACCCGCAAGCTGCTGATGGATGCGCTGGCACGCGGCGTGCGCGTGCGCCTCGTCACCCCCGGCGAGCACACCGATACCGAGACCGTGAAGGCCGCATCCCGCGCCACCTGGGGCGAGCTGCTGCAGGCCGGGGCCGAGATTTATGAATACGGGCCCACCATGTATCACTGCAAGGTCATGATCGTGGACCAGCTGCTGGTGTCGGTGGGCTCCACCAATTTTGACAACCGCTCGTTCCGCCTGAACGACGAGGCCAACCTGAACGTGTATGACGCCGCGTTTGCGCAGCGCCAGACACAGGTGTTTGAAGACGACATTCAGCGGTCACGCCGCGTGACCTACGAGGCCTGGCTGGAGCGGCCGTGGAGCGAAAAGCTGCACGAAAAGATGACCGGGCTGCTGCGCTCGCAGTTGTGAGGTGACTGCAGCGCCCGGTGTTTGAAGGGTCAGTGCGTCACAAACTCGTACGCCACTTCTTCACTCTCCACCATCTCCAGCACCTCGTTGAGCTCGTCTTCGTTTTCGCTGCTGCTCCACATGTCTTCGGGGTCGTTGGCAAACAGGGGCTCGATGGCCAGATCCAGAAACTTGTTGTCGGCCATCTGGATGACGGGCGTGCCTTCGGAGGTTTCGACCAGTTGCCAGTCGTCGGGCACGGTCATTTCGAGCTGGATGGTGACGTTGAGTTTTTTCATGAGGTTCCTTGTTGGGTAGGTGCGGTGGGTGGTTGGCGCCAGCCGTTGGCAGCGCCTTCAGGGCATGCAGGGTAACCCAGCAGGGTGGCAATGCCTGCGCGGTGCCATCATGGGGCACGCACAGTGACACGCACATGGCACGTTGAATGCTTGGTGCTGGCGTATTCTCTGGTGGCCCCGCCTGGGCTGGTGCGCGCAGCATTGGCCGGGCGGGCTTGATTCATCCCTTCTGCACCCTTTGCCTTCTGGAGCCCTTTCCCATGATCCCCAAGAAATCACTCGCCGTGGCTGCGGCCGCGCTGTTTGCCGCCATGTCTCTCGTCTCCCAGGCCGCGCATGCCGGCCCCCGGCTCGACAAGATCATGGAGACCAAGGTCATCCGCGTAGGCACGCCGGGTGACTACCGCCCCTTTGCCATCAAGACCGACGCGGGCTACAGCGGCCACGACATCGACGTGATCGAAACCATGGCCAAGGAGCTGGGGGTGAAGATCGAGTACGTGCAGACCTCGTGGCCCAACCTGGTGAAGGACCTGCAGGGCGACAAGTTCGACGTGGCCGTGGGCGGCATCACCCGCAACGTCAACCGCATGCGCATTTTTGACATGCTGCCCGGCTACGCGCCGTTTGGCAAAGTGGCCCTGGTGCGCGCGGCCGACAAGGCCAAGTACACCAGCGTGGACGCGATGAACCAGCCCACCGTGCGCGTCATCAAGAACCCCGGCGGCACCAACGAGACCTATGTGCTCGCCAACCTCAAGGCCGCCCAGGTCAGCACGCACGACAAGAACGCCGAGATCCCCGCGCTGATTGCTGAGGGCAAGGGCGACGTGATGATCACCGAAACGTATGAAGCCCTGCACTACGCCAAGGCCGACCCGCGCCTGGCTGCAGCGTTTGTGGACGCACCGCTCACGCCCAAGAACTACCTGGGCTTCATGCTGCCCACCGACGACGCCGACTACGTGCGGGTGATGGGCTTTGTGTGGGGCCTGGTGGACAGCCGGGGCACCATCAAGCAGGCCGCTGACAAGTGGTTGAAGTAATTCAGCTGCAGTGACTTGAGCCGGGAGTTCTGCGCGTGTGTGTCACTCGCCCGGAATCTCCGGCTCCACCAGCAGCGCCAGCAGCTGCAGCGACTCCTGCCAGCCCAGGTAGCACATCTCGGTCGGGATCACCGCCGGGATGCCCGCCTGCACGATGGACACCTCGGTGCCCGTCATCACCTTTTTGAGCTGGATGGTGGTGCGCATCTCGCCCGGCAGATTGGGGTCGTCAAACCGGTCGGTGTGCACGATGCGCTCGCCCGGCACCAGCTCCACATACTCGCCGCCAAATGCGTGCGTGCCGCCGCTGCTCAGGTTGGTGAACTGCATGCGGTAGCTGCCGCCCACGCGCGCATCCAGGCTCAGCACCCGGCCCGTGAAGCCATGGGGCGGTAGCCATTTGCATAGGGCGTCGGCATCCAGAAACGCGCGGTAGATGCGTTCGGCCGGTGCGCGCAGCACGCGGTGCAGAGTGACGGTGCCGGTAGTGGTGGTCATGCGGGGTCTCCTTGAGGGTGGACATCAGGGGGGATGAAAGCGTGAACCGCCGAACGATATCGCTCATTCAACGTGTTCATACCCCTACGACGAACGGGCCTGCGCGTTTTCGACAACCTGCCGCTGCCACGGCAACTTTTTGTCTCAGGCTGCGATGGTGCGCACCGCAAAGCTCTCGCTGCCCTGCGCCCAGGCCAGCAGCCGGTCGATGTTGGGGTGCTTGCCCGGAAAGGCGCGCGCATCCGCCACATGCTCCGCATACCACTCCAGCCCCAGGCTGGCGGCTGCAGGCGTGATCTGCCCGCCATACAGCGCCGCCAGCGCGGCATACACCACCAGCGACCCGGTCTGGCCGGGCTTGTTCTCGATGGTGGCCTGCACTTGGCCGTCCGCGCCCAGCAGTTGCAGGGCGGCGAGGTGGCTGGCGGAAGGGAGTTGCTTCAGGCGGTCTGCGAAGTTCATGGCGGTCAAATTCAAGTGAAATGGGCCGCAAGCGCTAGAAGATCATGCGCGAGCAGCTATAAAAAAGTGAGTGGGTGAATCAGCGGGGCGGAATCTTAAAGGATGCGAGTGGGGCCCAGACTTTGAACAGGCGCCTCCCCTTGAGCAGGCGCTCACGCCTGCCACACACCAAACCCGGCCGAGCGCAGGTCGATGCCAATCTCGATCTCCCGGTCCACCGCCTCCTCGTAGGTCATGGGGTTGAAGCCCTCGTACAGGTCCGGCAGCAGCCGCAGGCCGTACTGCGTCACAAACCGGTTGGCCTGGATGCCCGCCTTGTGCTTGTCAAACCGCACATCCGGGTCCAGCCCCGTCATGCCCACGTACACGCAGGGCTTGCCGTCGATGTAGCCAGGGTTGCACTTGCGAAAGCGCGGCTCCAGCAGCACGTCTTTGGAGAGTTCGACCACATAGACGTGGTGGTGGGGCTTGCGGCGGCGCATGGGGGGCTGGTGGGGTGGGGCGGCGTGGGTTTGGGCAGCTTTACGCAGTCCGTCTTGTGGCCTACTCGTCGTCCTCATCCGCCAGCCCGTCGTCCCGCAGGCGCCGGTCCAGCTTGCCGCGCAGCGCATCGGCGTCCTGCAGGAACTGGTCCACCGGCACCGCAGGGGCCACGCGCAGGGCGGGAGGGAACAGGCTGCTCATGTACAGCTCGTTGCCCAGCCGCATGCGGTTGAGCCACTGCGCGCCCAACCACGACGGCACACCCAGCAGCACCACAGCCGCCATGGCCCAGGCCAGGCCCACGCGGCGGCGGGGCAGCACGGTGGCCAGGTGGGCGTGCAGCGCACCGGCCAGCACCAGCACCATCAGCACCGGGGCAAACCGAGACAGCGACTCCAGCGAGAACGTGAACGCCGTCAGATAGCTCAGCAGCTGCACCGCGTCGGCCACCAGCACTGCGGCGCACGCGATGCGCACGTGGCGCCAGAACCGCAGCTGGCTGCCAAACAGCTTGTTGGCCACGGACCACAGACCCGCCCAGGCCCCCACCACCGCCAGCGTGGTCAACAGCAACAGGGGCAGCGACTTCAGGTACTGCGCGGCGTCGCGGGCCTCCAGCCACGACTCTCCCAGCCCGGCCAGCAGCACCAGCACCGCCAGCGCGGCCGTGGTGCCCACCGTGCGCCACGGAAACTGCGGCAGCGCCTGCTCCTCGGCAATGGGCGCATCGGCCAGGCGCAGGTGGATGTGGGTGTGGCCCAGGTCGACGGGCATGCCATCGGGCCAGTCAAAGCGTTCGCCCTGGGTATGCTGCTTGCGCTGCAGGCGTGCGCCGTTGCGTGTCTCCAGCACCTCGACCTGCACGGTGCGGGGCTCGTCCACCGCGCGGTCAATGCGCAGGTGCCGGGGCGCCACAAACGGGTCGTCCAGCACCAGGTCGCAGTCCAGCGCGCGGCCCACCGTCACGGGCCAGCGGGTGATGGGCGCACGCGCCAGCAGCGCGCCGTGGCGGTCAAACGCCTCGATCAGCCCCAGGGTGGTGGTGGTTGGCATCGCGCTCATGGTGCGGCCTCCCAGCGAAAGGCCTTGAGGTAGTGGCTTGCCAGCTTCATGCCGTTGTCAAACGCAATGCCCTGCACATCCAGGCGGCCCAGCACGCCCCGTGTGGGCTGGTTGACCGAGGTGGCCAGCACCGTCATGTTGTACAGGCCGGTCAGCTTGCGGTAGGCCGACAGGCACACCACCGCACGCAGCGGCACGGTGCCGGGGTCCACAAACCGCTCGGTGCACTCGGCCGCCGTCTGGTGGCGGTTGCCGCGTGTAGGCAGGCGCTCGTTGGCAAAACTTTGCGAGTACATGCGGGCAAACCGGGCTGCGCCCAGCGTGGGGGCGTTGTAGGCCTCATAAGACAGGCGCACCGCGCCGGTGCTGAAGTCGCCCGCCACCACATCGCTGTCGGCCTGGCACTGCGTGCGCTCCAGGTTCAGCCCGGGGAAGGCCGGGTCACGCCCCGATCCCCAGCACCGCGCCAGCGCATCGTCGGGCACGGGCAGGCGGTAATTGCCATGGCGCTGCTCGCGAAACGGCGCTTTCAAGAACCGGTCCGTCAGCAGTTGCTGGTGCTCCATCAGCTGCCGCGTCATCTCGGCGTGCGCGGCCTGCGTGATGGGCTGGGCGTTGGCTGCGCGCTGCACCAGCGCCTGCGCAAACTCAGCCGGTATCAAGAAGCTCACCTGCTCGCCATCGAGCCGCTTGGCAACGTTCACACCCAACACCCGGCCTGCGTCGTCCACGGCGGGGCCACCGCTCATGCCGGGGTTGAGTGCGCCGCCAAAAAAGATGCGTGGGTAAAAGCTGCGCTTGACCAGCCCGTTGTAGGTGCCCTCGGTCACCGCAAAGCCAATATCCAGCGGGTTGCCCAGCGAGTAAATGCGCTCGCCCTGCGCCAGCGCGTCGGTGGTGGGCCGAAAGCCCAGCACCGGCGCCGCTGCCGTGCGCCCCTTGGCGCGCAGCACGGCCAGGTCGCGCTGCACGTCAAACGCCAGCAGCTCCACCTCGCCCTCCTGCCCCTCCATCGTCACGTACACGCCCCGGTAGCGCTCGGGCTCCAGCGCCAGCTGGCTGGCCACGTGAAAGTTGGTGACGATCAGCCCATCGGCCGACACAAAAAAGCCCGAGCCAATCGACGCCTGCGTGTTGGCGTTGCGCAGCAGCGTGCGGATCTGCACCAGCTTGTCGCGCGACAGCTCGTAAATGCGCCGCGCATCGCGCGACAGCTCGTAAATGCGCCGCGCATCGCGCGACAGCAGGGCTGCATCGGCCGCTGTGGGCGAGGCGGCTGCAGCGCTCCCTGGTGTGGGTGCTGTGCCATCCACAGGGGCACTGCCCGCCGGGCGCGTAGCCGGGGTGCTGGCAGCTGCGGGTTGGGGGGCGGGCTGTGCGTGCGCGAGCGCACACAGCAGCAAGAGCAGCAACGATGTCACCAGCCGCAAGGGCCGAATCAAAGGGAAGGGCATCGCGGTATTCTATGAACGCCCTGCGACAAGCCTTAGAGCGGCTAACAAAACTCTTCTGGCGTCGTTGCTGTGTCTTGTCGTACTGCTCGTACTGCCTGCGACACAGCGCCTAGCCAGAACCGCTTCGCTGAGTTTTGTTAGCCGCTCTTATTGGCGTTGTCCATTCCCTTGGCCCAGCTTGCCGCCGGGCCTGCCATTCACCTGCCACTCCATCCCACGCACCCATGCAACCCACCTCCACCTATCCCATCGGCACACCCGGCCAGCCCTGGGGCGCGGCAGAACGCGAGCAGTGGCGCGCACGCCAGATGCGCCAGCGCAGCTACGCCGACGACGTGCTCACGGCCATCGAGGCACTGCGGGGCCGGTTTGACGTGGAGATGTACGGCGACGTGATTTATGCCGATGCCCAGCACCCGGCAGAGCGCTTTCCCTTGCGGGCCCTGCGCAGCCGCAACTGGCAGCCCGGCCTGCCCAGCGTGCTGGTCACCGGCGGGGTGCACGGCTACGAGACCAGTGGCGTGCACGGCGCGCTGCGGTTTGTGGACACTCATGCCGAACGCTTTGCAGGCCGCTCCAACCTGCTGGTCGTGCCCTGCGTCAGCCCCTGGGCGTATGAGCGCGTTCAGCGCTGGAACTTTGACGCCATCGACCCCAACCGTTCGTTCCGCGAAGGCTCGCCCGCGCAGGAGTCCGCGGCCCTCATGCGCCTGGTGGCGCCACTGCACGGCCAGTTTGCCGCCCACATCGACCTGCACGAAACCACCGATACCGACGAATCCGAATACCGCCCCGCCGTGGCCGCGCGCGACGGCAAGGTGTTCGAGCCCGGCAGCATCCCCGACGGCTTTTACCTGGTGGACGACACCGACAACCCGCAGCCCGCCTTCCAGCAAGCCATCATCGAGGCCGTCAGCCGTGTGACCCACATCGCGCCTGCGGACGAGAAGAACGAAATCATCGGCACGCCCGTGGTGGCGCCGGGCGTCATCCACTACCCGATGAAGCAGTGGGGCCTGTGCGCGGGCATCAGCGGCGCGCGCTACACCACCACAACGGAGGTCTACCCCGACAGCCCCCGCGCCACGCCCGAGCAGTGCATTGAGGCGCAGGTGGCGGCGGTCTGTGCGGCGGTGGAGTTTGTGCTGGCCGACGCGCAACTCTGAGGGTTGCGGCCCTGTGCGGCGCGGCTTCGTATTTTTGGTGCTTTCTTGGCGCTCGTTACGGAGCGCTTCCCAAAGCGCCCAGCAGCCGGGCACTCACCTCGGCCGCATCCAGCGCCGCGAACGCCATGTTGTGCTGCTCCGTCAGCGGCCCATGGCCCGGCTCCATGCGGCCTGCGGCGTCATAGCCCATGGCCTTGAACTTCCACACCCCGCCAACCAGCTTGAGCGAGCCCACATGCGCTCCATCGGCCGTGTGCACGGACACCACAGCGGCGTTGATGGGCAGTAGCTGCAAGGGGCCTGCCAGTGGGCCGGGCGGTATGTGGGCGAAGGTGGGGGTGAACGGAGGCGTCATTGAGGGGTTTTATCGGTGCCGCAGTTGCTTGGATGAAATTGGCCTTTGGCGCTTGATAGATAAGCGCAAGCAGCTATCAATATTGAAGTTGTAGCGGTTGCGGTGGCGCCTCACGCTCAACCAAGCCGATTCTTCCAATAGTCTGGCTTGCGGTGCTGGTGCGCTACGGCCAGCACCAGAATGCCTGGGCCATCCTGCGTGTAGACCACGCTATAGGGAAACCGCCGCAATCGGCAGCGTCGAATCTCTGGCCTCAGTGGGTGCCACGCCTGGGGAAACTGCTCAACAAGCCGCAATGTTTTGAGGACTTCGATCAAGAAGGCATCGCCCAGCCCCGGCGCTTGTTCTGCGTACCAAGCGATAGCGTCGTCCAGCTCCATTTGTGCTGGCTCCAGCAAGCGGATGCTCATGTGCGCGGGGAAGCCGTTTGGTACTTGGCAATCACATCGGACAGGGCCACTGCCTTGATTTCACCGCGCCGGTAGGCAGCAAGGCGGTCGCTGGCTTCATTGGCCCAGAGCGTGTCCAGAGCGGCGTCGGGCTGGTCCAGGCTGTCCAGGATGCGCTCCACCACTTCCATGCGCTCTGCGGGGGGCAGCTGAGCGGCTTGGGCGCTGAGGGCTTCGGCTGTGGTGGTCATGGCGGCTCCAGGGGCGTCGGTACAAAGCGTCACTATAACTAGGCGAAGACACCTGCCAGAGCGCGCCTGGTGCACTGGGCTTATACGGCCATCGCCTCGCGCAGCACCTGGTCCCGGAAGCTGGCGGGCAGGCTGTTGGGGGTGAGCACATCCACCTCGATGCCCAGCAACTGCTTCAGTTCAAACCGGATCGCGCCAATGTCCATCAGCGTGGTTTGCGCGGTGGGCTCTACCAACAGGTCCAGGTCACTGTCGGCCGTGTCGTCCCCATGCAGCGCCGACCCAAACACCCGCACGCTGCTCACGCGGTGGCGAAGGGCAATCTCGCGGATTTGCGAGCGGTGCAGTGAAAGGGCTTCGGAGGGGCGCATGGTTTGAAGTTTAGCGGCGCTGCGTGTTTACGAGCCAAATTGGCATCTGGTGCCTACAGGGATTACGCTAGCAGCTACTAAAAAGATAGCTAATCTTCTGCGGAAAAGATGATCGCGCGTTGCCGGTTGATACTGGCCAGCACATAGGGGTTGCGCACCGCGCCCGGCTCCACCAAATCCACGCCCCGGCCCAGCAGGGCTTCCAGATCGGCCTTGGCGCCAAAAATGGAGTGGAGCCCGGGTTCAACACCCGGAGCAAACTCCACCAGAAAGTCGGCGTCGCTGTGGGCGGGGTCAAAGTCACTGGCCCGTGCCGCCGAGCCAAACACCTCCAGCCGCCGAATGCCGTAGCGCTGGCAGATAGCAGCAATGCCGGTGCGGTATTGAGCGATGGCGGGATGCATGGGCGCAGTTCAATCGAGCACCTCATTGACCGCCATATTGGCCTGTAGCGCTTGTTTGATAAGCGGTAAGTGCTATGAAGAATATAGCGAAATGGTGCGATGCCTAAAACGATGACCCCGGTTCGCTCAAAAACGCCAGTTCTTCGGGCGTGGAGATGCGGCCCAGCAACGCGTTCCGGTGCGGGTAGCGCCCAAACCGGTCGATGATGGCCTTGTGCCGCCGCTCAAAGTCCAGGTTGTTTTCCAGGCCCGGCTGCGCAAACAGCGTGAGGGCTTGTTCATGAATCACGGCAGATTCGCTGTGCATGTACGGCATGTAGGCGAACACGCGCTGCGCCGTGGGCAGGCTGCGGTCCTGCCCGCTGGCCACCAGCTCTTGCGCCAGGGCAAGGGCCAGCGCGTCTTGCGCAAAGGCGCGGGCGGTATCGCGGTACACATTGCGCGAGAACTGGTCCAGCACCAGGATTTCTGCCAACCGGCCTTCTGGGGTGGCGCGCCAAGTGAACAGTTCGCAGCGGCTAGCGGCCTCCAGCGTGGGGCCGAATCGGGTGCGGATGGATTCGTCGAGGGCGATGTCTTTGACGAAGTGCTGCTGGGGACTGAGTTCGGTGAACCAGAAGTAGAGGATATGGGTCAGTGATAGCGGCGCCATAGCGTGGGATCAGTGTGGGTAGTGTTCTTGCCTGCTTACAACCAAGATCGGCGGTTTGCAGCGAATTAAGCCAAGAGAATTAGGTTTTGATGGAGACAATCTCCACCTCGAATCACTAACAGTGAGCATTCCAGATGTAAGCAGATTACCTCCGGCTCTACCAGCAACTCGGTCGACTTCTTGAGACGGCACCGGATGTGTCTACGTATCAAGCTTGTAGTCAACCAGCAGTTCTTCAATGGTTGGGGCGAGGTCACGCACTGGTCAAGGCTGTCAATGTCGGTGCTGGCTACGACGCCATCGCGTTTACAAGCGCAATGGATGGTTTGCGAACCGCGGGTTGGTCGTCAGCCATTGCACAGATTTTTCAGATTCTGTATCGCGCGATTGGTCACTGCGAACTTCAATTGCCGGCAGGATCTGGCGGTTCTTTTATCGCTGTTGGGAATAGCTTTGACGCATTTACAGCGGTTACAAAAATTTTTGATGATGCAAAGCTAGACGTCCTGATCGTTGATCCGTATTTGGATCAAACTGCTCTCGTCGATTTTGGTCTCGCTGTTCCGGAGGGCGTACACCTCAGACTTTTGGCCGACACCGCTGATCACAAAGCAACCTTGAAACCTGCCGCTGAAAAGTGGATTTCCCAGTACGGAGACAGAAGACCCTTAAGTGTTCGCCTAGCACCTGCCAAATCTATACATGATCGGGCAATCTTCATAGATCAACGAGAAGCCTGGACGATTACTCAGTCCTTGAAAGATCTTGCGAAGCGTGCTCCCGCCGAGATTATTCGGGCGGACTCTATTGCTGCACTCAAAGTGGAGGCATATGAGCAAATATGGGTAACGTCCGTGAGCTTGGTTTAGGCGAGTGATTCACTGACAGCTTAGGGCCAAGCTGACTCCAGTCGATAAAAAAGGCCAGCAAACCTGAAAGTCTGCCGGCCTCTTCGATTCACGGGGAATTACTTTCCCCATGAATCCTTCAACCCCACCGCCAAGTTAAACACCGGCTTATCCGCTTTGTGATCAATCCGGTCCGCCACAAAGTACCCGTGCCGCTCAAACTGGAACTTGTCGTCCGGCTTGGCGTTGGCCAATGACGGCTCCACGATGGCCGTCACCACCTTCAGGCTGTTCGGGTTCAGGCTTTCGATGAAGTCCTTGCCGCCCGCGTCGGGGTGGGCGTCCAGGAACAGGCGGTCGTACATGCGCACTTCGGCGTTCACGCCGTCGGCCACGCCCACCCAGGTGATGGCGGCCTTGACCTTGACGCTGTCGGCGCCGGGGGTGCCGCTCTTGGTGTCGGGCACCACGGTGGCCAGCACTTCGGTGATGTTGCCGTCCGCGTCTTTGGTGCAGCCAGTGCATTCAATGACGTAGCCGCCCTTCAGGCGCACCTTGTTGCCGGGGAAGAGGCGCTTGTAGCCCTTGGGGGGCACTTCTTCAAAGTCTTCGCGCTCGATCCAGACTTCCTTGCCGATGGTGAAGTGGCGCACGGGGCTTTCCACACCCTCGGGTGGGTGGGGCAGGGCGGGCAGGCTGCAGGGCTCCAGGTGGCCTGCGCCCATCACGTCGTCCCAGTTGGTCAGCACCAGCTTGACGGGGTTGAGCACGGCCATGCCGCGGTGGGCCTTCAGCTCCAGGTCTTCGCGCAGGCAGCCTTCCAGGGTGCTGTAGTCGATCCAGCTGTCGGATTTGGTGACGCCGATGCGCTCGGCAAAGGTCTGGATAGCGGCGGGCGTGTAGCCACGGCGGCGCAGGCCGACGATGGTGGGCATGCGGGGGTCGTCCCAGCCGCTGACCTTGTGGTCGTACACCAGCTGGGCAAGCTTGCGTTTGCTGGTGATGACGTAGGTGAGGTTCAGGCGCGCAAATTCGTACTGGCGGGGGGGCGGGCTGGACAGCAAGCCGCCCTCGGTCAGGCGCTCCAGCAGCCAGTCGTAGAAGGGGCGCTGGTCTTCAAACTCCAGCGTGCACAGGCTGTGGGTGATCTGCTCCAGCGCGTCCTCAATAGGGTGCGCGTAGGTGTACATGGGGTAGATGCACCAGGTGTCGCCCGTGTTGTGGTGCGTGGCGCGGCGGATGCGGTAGATGGCCGGGTCGCGCATGTTGATGTTGGGGCTGGCCATGTCGATCTTGGCGCGCAGCACCATGGAGCCGTCTTCGTGCTGGCCGTCCTTCATCTCGCGGAAGATGCGCAGGTTTTCTGCCGGGGTGCGGCTGCGGAAGGGGCTGTCCACGCCGGGCTTGCTGAAGTCGCCCCGGTTCACGCGCATTTGTTCGGCGGTCTGTTCGTCCACGTAGGCGTGACCGGCTTCGATCAGGTATTCGGCCGCGCGGTACATGAAGTCGAAGTAGTCGCTGGCCTGGTAGGGGGCGGCGCTGCCGGGGGCCTGGCCGATCTGTGTCCAGTCAAAACCGAGCCATTTCACGGCGTCGATGATGCTGTTCACGTATTCGGTGTCTTCTTTTTCGGGGTTGGTGTCATCAAAGCGCAGGTGGCACACGCCGCCGTAGTCGCGCGCCAGGCCGAAGTTGATGCAGATGCTCTTGGCGTGGCCCACGTGCAGGTAGCCGTTGGGTTCGGGCGGGAAGCGGGTGCGGATCTTGGCGGGGTCGGGCTCGCCCTGGGCGTGGTGGGCGGCGTCGCCGGGGGTGCCGGCCCAGCGGCGGGTGGCGTAGGTGCCTTTTTCCAGGTCGTGTTCGATGATCTGGCGCAAAAAGTTGCTGGGCTTGACGGTTTCAGCGGCCGCAGAAGTAGCTGTGGCGGCGGTATTGGCGGGGGAGGGGGTGCTCATCCAGCCATTTTAGGCGGCGGTTTCGTGACGGTTTACGCATTAAAACAAGCGCGTGTACGTTCAGACACAACGTAAAGACGGTTTTGTGCCATCCTTTTAGGCACTTGGTGCGTTGTGTACCGGTGAGGTGTGTCCTTTTGGTGGGCCGCCCTCATTCACTAGGAGATTTCCATGACGAAAACCCGTTCTGTTTCTACTGCGGCCGCTGTGGCGGGTGTGGCATTGGCCCTGTTGGCTGGTGCTGGCTCCGCCCAGGCCCGCGATGTCAATTGGTCCGTGGGCATTGGCGTGCCCGGCGTGGTGGTGGGGGCCAGCAATGGCTACTACGCCCCCGCCCCGGTTTACGTGGCACCGCCCCCACCCGTGTATTACGCTCCCCCTCCACGCCCCGTGTACTACAGCGCTCCCCCGGTGTACTACACACCACCCCCAGCGGTGGTTTACGGCGGTTATGGCTACGGCCACCGCCACCACGGGCACGGCCACGGTCGCCACTGGGACCGTTGATCAGCCCCCAGCGGCTGGTCTGTCACCAACCTCTTGGGCGCGAGTCGCTCACAGGCAGCGTTGCACAGGCTGCCTTTTACAGCGGTCCTTCGGGGCCGCTTTTTTCTTGGCGCTTCATAATCCCGCACTCTGGCCTGCCAGCGTGGCAGGCGCATCGCCCCGGAGACCCTGTCTGTGACTGCCAATAAAACCGTTTTTGTCCTCAATGGCCCCAATCTGAACTTGCTGGGTACGCGCGAGCCCGCCGTGTACGGCGCCGCCACCCTGGCCGATGTGGAAAAGCTCTGCACCGACGCCTGCAGCCGCCACGGTTTCGCGCTGCGTTTTCACCAAAGCAACCACGAAGGGGCCTTGGTGGACTGGATTCATGAGGCTGGCCGACTGCATGCGGCGGGCGAGCTGGCAGGCGTGGTGATGAACGCCGGGGCCTACACCCACACCAGCATTGCCCTGCACGACGCCATCAAGGGCACGGGCATCACCCTGATCGAGCTGCACATCAGCAACGTGCACGCGCGCGAGGCCTACCGCCACCATTCGTACATGGCTGCCGCTGCCAAGGCAGTGATGTGCGGATTTGGGGTGCTGGGCTATGGCCTGGCGATTGACGGGCTGGCGCAGTTGCTGGCCCAGCAGCCAGCGGCCTGATGGCTGGGCTCGGGGAGTTTCACGACCGTGGCCCCGCTGCCCCTGCAGGTCTCAGAAGGCGAGGTTGACATTACCGCCATGCGCGCCCAGGGCGCGGGCGGGCAGAACGTCAACAAGGTATCCAGCGCGGTCCACCTGCGGTTTGACGTGGCGGCATCGTCGCTGCCCGAAGGCGTGAAGGAGCGCCTGCTGGCCCTGCGCGACACCCGCATCACCCAAGACGGTGTGGTGGTCATCAAGGCCCAGCAATACCGCAGCCAAGAGTTGAACCGCGCCGACGCCCTGGAGCGCCTGAACGCGCTGGTCAACAGCGTGGCCGTGCCGCCCCGCGTGCGCAGGGCCACCAAACCCACCTATGGCTCGCAACAGCGGCGCTTGCAAAGCAAAACGCAGCGGGGCGAGACCAAGGCGCTGCGGGGCAGGGTGCGCGACGGGTCCTGAGGCTTGCGCGTCAGGAGGGATGTGCAGGTGTTGCCCACCGTGCGCCATCGGCCTGTCAATGGTTGATTGGCATCACCCGTAGAACAATCTGTCTGCCCTGCAGGGCTTGGTATCGCAGGCTATCAGTCCTACATTCATGGCATCCCTTGTTGGAGTTGTCATGTCTGCCTCTGTCCAAGCCCCCGTTCCAGTTTCTGCTGCAATTCCCGCCCTGTTTGTGTCGCACGGCGCGCCCTTGTTTGCGCTGGATGCGGGCACCACCGGCCCGGCGCTGACGCAATGGGGCCAGAGCCTGAAGTCGCAGTACCCGGGCTTGCGGGGCGTGGTGGTCATGTCGCCGCACTGGATGGCGCGGTCTGCGCAGGTGATGACCGGGCCGCAGCCCGCCACCTGGCACGACTTTGGAGGGTTTCCCCCTGCGCTGTATCAGCTGCAATACCCGGCCCCCGGCTCACCCGCGCTGGCGCAGGAGGTGCTGGGCCTGCTGCAGGCCGCTGGCGTGGCCGCCCAAGGTGACGCCGCACGCCCCTTTGACCATGGCGCCTGGGTGCCGCTGATGCATCTGTTCCCGCAGGCCGACGTACCCGTCGTGCAGGTGGCCCTGCCCGTGGGCGCTGGCCCGGCCGAGGTGTATGCACTGGGCGCCGCTTTGCGCAGCCTGCGCAGCCAGGGCGTGCTGGTGGTGGGGTCGGGCAGCATGACGCACAACCTGGCCGAGTTTTTTGGCGGAGAGCGCGAACCTGCGCCCTATGTGCTGGAGTTCAGCCGCTGGATCGAGGATGCTCTGGCCCGTGGGGATATGGCCGCGTTGCTCAACTACCGCAGCCAGGCCCCCCATGCCCACCGCGCGCATCCGACCGAAGACCACTTCCTGCCCATCTTCTTTGCCCTGGGCGCTGCAGGCGAAGACCTGCACGCAAACTACTTGAGCCGCGAGGTGATGTACAGCATGCTGTCGATGGACGCGTTTGCGCTGGAGCCGGTGCACTGACACGGAAATCCTCGCACTCCACCCGTTTTTGGCCCTAAACCGTTCGAGGCGCACATTTATGCTTACCTTGCCGCTCTCCTTTTTGCAGCGCCCCGCTGCCGCCACGACACCCCGGCCCTGGCTGCTGGTGCTGATGCATGGCGTGGGCAGCAACGAGCAGGACCTGTTCAGCCTGGCCCCGCAGATCCCGGACCGGTTCCATGTGTTGAGCCTGCGGGCGCCGTTTCGTATGGGGCCGGGCTCGCACGCGTGGTTTGATTTCTCCATCGAGCCCAGCGGCGAGCGCACCATCAACGAAGAGCAGGAGGCGCAAAGCCGCGCCGTGGTGGCCCAGGCGGTCGAGTCTGCCGCCGAGCAGCTGGGCATTCCGCCCGAGCGGGTGGTGGTGGGCGGCTTCAGCCAGGGCGGCATCATGGCGCTGTCGCTGTTGCTCACCCGGCCCGCGTTGATGCATGCAGGCCTGGTGTGGCACAGCCGCCTGCTGCCGCAGGTGGTGCCGCTCACCGCACCTGCCGATGCGCTGCGCGGCAAGCAGCTGTGGCTGAGCCACGGCACCCACGACAACGTGATCCCGCTGGCCAACGCCCAGGCCATTGCCCACCACATGGCGCCGCTGCCGGTGACGGTGACGTACCGCGAGTTCCCCAGCGCGCACGAAATTCGCCCGTCCGAGCTGGCAGCCACGGTGGCCTGGCTGGAGTCGCTGTCCACCACACCGACGGCGTTTTAAGCAGGGCCTATTCGCGGGCCGGCCCGGGGCGGGCTACATCGCGTTACTGGGGCCTGGGTGTGCGGCTGTCCAATCGTGCACGCCCCATGTGGGACCGAGAGGGAACGCCTGACGCTGCGTAGGCTCGGACAAGGGTTGTTCCCGTGTTGAAGGAGAGCCCATGCCCGATCAAGACACCGCAGAATTTCGCCCCGCGCCAGAGCGCACCTCCCGCGCCCTCTCGGCCGTGCTGGCCACGCTGGTGTGCGCCGTGGCGGCTGGTGCTGCCTGGTGGTTCTGGCTGCGCCCGGTGGAGCCAGCGGCAGCTCCACCCCCTGTGGTCGCCGCTCCAGCCGCACCGGCAGCGCCCCCGCCCGCCCCCGAGGCGTCGGGGCCGCAGAACCCGGTGGATGCGCTGGCGCCGCCCGACGCAGCCTTGCCCGCGCTGGCCGAGTCCGACCCCCGGGTGGCAGAGCTGTTGGCCGGGCTGCTGGGCCGTGACAAGCTGGCGATGTTTCTGCAGACCGACGGTTTTGTGCGCCGCGTGGTGGCCACGGTGGACAACCTGGGGCGTGCCCACGCGCCATCGCGCATGTGGCCGGTGCAGCCCACGGCGCAGCGGTTTGTGGTGGATGGCACTGGTGACGCGCCCACCACCGTCGCGGCGGCCAATGCCGCACGCTACAGCGCCTTCTTGGCGTTTGCCGAAGCGGTACCGATGGAGCCCGCCGTGGCGCTGTACGCGCGGCTGTACCCGCTGTTTCAACAAGCGTATGAAGAGCTGGGCTACCCCCGGCGCTACTTTAACGACCGCCTGGTGGCGGTGCTGGACCAGCTGCTGCAGGCGCCCGAGCCCGCAGGCCCGCTGCAGGTCAAGCTCACGCCCGTGAATACCGACGTGCCCAACCTGCGCCCCTGGGTGCGCTACGAGTTTTTGGACCCCGCGCTGGAGGCGCTGCCCAGCGGCCAGAAGATCCTGCTGCGCATGGGCCCTGCCAACGAGGCGCGTGCCAAGGCGCTGGTCCGCGAGCTGCGCAAGCGGGTGGCGACGAGCGACGTGGCGCGTAAATAGGGGTCGCCGCGATGATCGCCGCAAGGAGCGTGCTCAGGCGCTGGGTAAGGGCAGGGCGGTCTTGTAGCGCACCTGCTTGAGTGCAAAGCTGGACCGGATCTTCTCCACGCCCGGAATGGGCGACAGCTGCTCCAGAATGAACCGCTCCAGCGCCCCGATGTCGGCCAGCGCTACGCGAATCAGGTAGTCGCTGTCGCCGCTCATCAGGTAGCACTCCATCACCTCGTCGTGCTCGGCAATGCGGCGTTCAAAGTCGGCCAGGGCTTCTTTGCTTTGCGTCTTGAGGCTGATGCTGATGAATACATTCAGGCCCAGCCCCAGCGCCGCCGCATTGGCCAGCGCCACATAGCGGCTGATGACGCCTGCCGCCTCCAGCGCCTTTACCCGCGCCAGGCAGGGCGAGGGCGACAGGTGCACGCGCCGCGCCAGCTCCACGTTGGACAGAGAGCCGTCAGCCTGCAGCTCGGCCAGGATGCGCAAATCGAGGGTGTCCAGTTTCATGTGCTGCAGTTTATGGCTTTGGCGGCATAAAGTGCTATGGCGGCATGGCGCAAAAGGCAAAACGGCAACTCATTTGGAGCCAGCCTCGCTACAGTGGCTGCCATGAACGCCCTCACATCCCACGCCCTGCTGCAACAAGCCCCCGGCGCCCCGCTGGACGCCGACCCCGAAGAAACCGCCGAGTGGCGCGATGCCTTCCTGGCGCTGGTCGCCACCGAAGGCCCCGAGCGCGCGCGGCACATGCTGCAAGAGCTGGTGCGGGTGGCACGCGCGCAGCGCATTGGCTGGCAGCCCGACCTGAACACGCCGTACGTGAACACCGTGGCGGTGCAGGACCAGCCCGTGTTCCCCGGCGACCTGGCCATCGAGGAGCGCGTGGCCTCCATCGTGCGCTGGAACGCGCTGGCCATGGTGGTGCGGGCCAACCAGGCGTATGGCGAGCTGGGCGGTCACATCGCGAGCTACGCCAGTGCGGCGGATCTTTTCGAAAGCGGGTTCAATCACTTCTTCCGCGCCCGCGAGGGGCTGGGCGATGGACAGCACCGTGGGGATCTGGTGTTCTTCCAGCCGCACAGCGCGCCGGGTGTGTATGCGCGGGCTTTTCTGGAAGGGCGCCTGTCCGAGCTGGACCTGCAGCACTATCGCCAGGAGCTGACAGCGCCGGGCGCAGGCGCGCAGGGGCTGTCGAGCTATCCGCACCCCTTGCTGATGCCGGATTTCTGGCAGTTCCCCACCGGCTCCATGGGCATCGGCCCCATCAGCAGCATTTACCACGCGCGCTTCATGCGCTACCTCACGCACCGGAACCTGCTCAACTGCGAGGGCCGCAAGGTGTGGGGCGTGTTCGGTGATGGCGAGATGGACGAGCCCGAGAGCATGAGCGCCCTGACCCTTGCCGCGCGCGAGGGCCTGGACAACCTGGTCTGGGTGGTCAACTGCAACCTGCAGCGCCTGGACGGCCCGGTGCGCGGCAACGGCCGCATCATCGACGAGCTGGAGCGCCTGTTTGCGGGCGCGGGCTGGAACGTGGTCAAGCTGGTCTGGGGCAGCGACTGGGACGGCCTGTTCGCCCGCGACCTGACCGGCGCGCTGGTGCGCACGCTCGAAGGCACGGTCGATGGTCAGATGCAGACCTTCGCCGCCAAGGACGGCCGCTTCAACCGCGACAACTTCTTCGGCCAAAACCCCGAGCTGGCCGCCCTGGCCCAGGGCATGACGGACGAGCAGATCGACCGCCTGAAACGCGGCGGGCACGACCTCGTCAAGATCCACGCCGCCTATGCTGCAGCTAGCGCCCACAAGGGCCAGCCCACCGTGATCCTGGCGCACACCAAGAAGGGCTATGGCATGGGCACAGCAGGGCAAGGCAAGATGACCACGCACAGCCAGAAGAAGCTGGACGAGACCGACCTCATCGAATTCCGCAACCGCTTCAACCTGCCCTTGAGTGACGAGCAGGCGACCAGTCTGGCGTTCTACAAGCCCGCCGAGGACAGCGCCGAGATGCGCTACCTGCGCAGCCACCGCCAGGCCCTGGGCGGCTATCTGCCCCGCCGCGACACGACCTGCGAGGCGCTGCCTGTGCCCGCCATCGAAAGCTACGCGCAGTTCGCGCTGCAGGCCGATGGCAAGGAAATGAGCACCACCATGGCCTTTGTGCGCATGCTGGGTAGCCTGCTCAAAGACGCCACGCTGGGCCCGCGCATCGTGCCCATCGTGGCCGACGAGGCGCGCACCTTCGGCATGGCCAACCTGTTCAAACAGGTGGGCATCTACAGCAGCGTGGGTCAGCGCTACGCGCCCGAGGACATCGGCTCGGTGCTCAGCTACCGCGAGGCGCTGGACGGCCAGATTTTAGAAGAAGGCATCAGCGAGGCGGGCGCCATCGCCAGCTGGACGGCGGCCGCCACCAGTTACAGCGTGCATGGCTTGGCCATGCTGCCTTTCTACATCTACTACTCCATGTTCGGCTTCCAGCGCGTGGGCGACGCCATCTGGGCCGCTGCGGACCAGCGTGCGCGCGGCTTTTTGCTGGGCGCCACCTCGGGCCGCACCACGCTGGGCGGCGAGGGCCTGCAGCACCAGGACGGCACCAGCCACCTGGTAGCGGCCACCATCCCCAACTGCAAGGCCTACGACCCGGCCTATGCGGGCGAGATGGCCGTCATCATCGACGCCGGCATGCGCGAGATGGTGACCGAGCAGCGCGACGTTTTCTACTACGTCACGCTGATGAACGAGAACTACGCCCAGCCCGACTTGCCTGCCGATGCGGCAGAGGGTGTGCTGCGTGGTTGCTATTTTTTCAGGAGCTACTCAGGAAATATGCACCAGCGCGACAGCGCGATTTCGTCCCAAAGCGTCACCCTGATTGGCTCTGGCGCCATCCTGACCGAGGTGGTCAAGGCCGCCGAGCAAATCGCCAGCGAAGGGGTGGATGTGACCGTACTCAGCGTCACCAGCTGGAGCGAACTGGCCCGCGACGGCGTGGCCTGCGAGCAGCGCTGGCTGGCGGGCGATGCCCAGCCTGCCCCCGCATGGCTGACCCAGCAACTGGCCGCAACCCGTGGACCGGTGATCGCCGCCACCGACTACGTACGTGCCGTGCCCGAGACGGTGCGCGCGTTCATCCCCGAAGGCCGCAAGTACATCACCTTGGGCACCGACGGCTTTGGCCGCAGTGATACGCGAGCGGCGCTGAGGCAGTTTTTTGGGGTGGATGCTGCGAGCGTGGCCCAGGCCGCGCGGCGCGCGCTGGCTGCTGGCTGATGACGGGCCGGGTGCTGCACGAGCGCCTGCCGTCGTTTTGCCTTGCCTCCCGCTCTGTGGCCGGATGGCTGCGGGGGTGGGGTGAACGCCATTGCCCAATTTTGCTCAGGCTTCCTACAATGGTTCAGCAACCGTGAGAGGGCGCCATGGCACATGTCATCTGGGACCATAACCCGCCGACCACCTGGATAGCCAACGTGGACGGGCAAGCACTTTGCTCCATCAAGCGCAAAGACATTGGCGGGTGGACCGCCGCCTGGACAGACGACCGCCTGTGGCCGCCGCCCGCCCATCTGCCCAAGGCCATGCCGCAGCCCACCCAGTTTTTCAGCAGTCTGGAAGAAGCCAAGCAGGCGGTGGAAAGCGCTCTGGGCGCTTGAGGCGGCGCCCTGGAGCACGGCTGCAGTCTGAGTGACTGCGCTTGCATGTACCGGCGGCGGCAGGCGCTGCGACTCCAATCAGTCTATGACCGGCGTGGGCCCCTACGCATGCGGCCAAGCTCAGCCCGCAGGGCGCTGGAAGAACGCATCCAGCACTGGCATCAATCCCGGAAACTCCTGGGAAAACCGTTCGCGGTTTACAAAGTACGCCTCGCAGGCCACGGCAAAGAATTCGGACTGCGAGGTGGCGCCGTACGCGTCCAGCCAGGGCCGTTCTGCGCCAAAGCGCTCGGCCATGATCACGCGCTCGCGAAACTGTTCGTAGGCGGGCTCCCAGGCTGCCCACCACGCTTCATACGCCGCACGGCCGGTGCGTGCGCCCATGAATCCTGCGGGCAAGGGCGGGCAGCCGTTGGGTTGGCCGTTCTTCATGTCGAGCTTGTGCACGAACTCGTGCACCACCACGTTATGGCCGCGCGCGGTGTTCTCGGTGGCGTTGCTCACATGCTGCCAGCTGAGCATGATGGGGCCGCGCTCCATGGCCTCGCCCAGCAGCACCTGGGTGTGCTCGTGCACCACGCCCGCTTCGTCCATCGTCTGGCGGCGGGCCACGGCTTCGCCGGGGTGCAGCACGATGCCCACAAAATCGTCGTACCAGTCGAGTGCCTTCGCAGGGTCGCCCCAGTGCAGCAGGGGCAAGCAGGCCTGCGCGGCAATGTCGATGGCCATGGCGTCGGTCACCACGAGGCCATGGGCACCGTGGAATTCCTTGTGGTGCAAGAAGAGGGCGCTCAGTACGCGCAGCTTGGCCTGGTCGTGCAGCGACAGCGCGGCCAGAAACGGGTAGCGCTGCACGGTCTGCAGCCACAGCGTGGCCGAGATGTCCGGCACCGGGGCCACGGTGGCGCGCACGCGGCGCCAGAGGCGGTTGAGCAAGGGGGGCATGGCGATCGGGCTGCGGGAGGTGGGCCCGCTCAGTTCATGACCGCTGTTACTTGGGGGCCAGGGACAGCCGTTCCAAGCCCGCGCTGGACAAACGCAGTGTTTCCAGACGGGGGGGCAATGCCGCAGCATCCCAGTCGCTCAGCACCACGCGCTGCAGCCCCGGGGCCAGCACATGCTGGGCAGGCCGGTGGGTGTGGCCGTGGATGAGGGTGTGTGCGCCAGCGGCCTGCAGCCAGGCGATGGCGGCGGGGCCGTCCACATCGGCATAGCTGGCGCCGGATTGTTTTTTGGCCTCGCTCTCCTGGCGGATGCCGCGCGCCTGTGCGCGGCGCGTGGCCAGGGGCTGGGCCAGAAACTGCTGCTGCCAAGCGGCGCTGCGCGCCTGCAGGCGAAAGCGCTGGTAGTCCACATCGTCCAGGCACAGCAGGTCGCCGTGGCTCAGCACATACCGCTGGCCGCCAAAGGTCAAGACCGTGGGATCTGCCAGGCCGGTGATGCCGCACGCAGCCAGGAAGTCAGGGCCCGCCAGAAAATCGCGATTGCCGTGCATGAAGTACACCGGCAGGCGCTGCATCGTAGCCCGCAGGAGCCCGCAACCCTGGGCCTCGAAGCTGCCGGGCTCGCGCAGGGCATCGTCGCCCACCCACACCTCGAACAGGTCGCCCAGGATGAAGAGGGCGTCTGCCGGGGTGCTTTCCAGATAGTGCTGGAATGCGGCCACGGTGGCGGGCTCGCTGGCCTGCAGGTGCAGGTCTGAAATGAAATCGACCGTGCGCCAGTGCGGTGGAGCGGCAAGCTCCTCGAACGGGGGCACGGTCGTCAACGGGTCGGCAGTCAAGGCCCGGATCAGGCGGCGGATTTACAGGGCCACGGCCTTGTCGATCACGACGGCGTCAAAAGGCACGTCGTCATGGAAGCCCTTGCGGGTGGTGCGCACGGCCTTGATGGCGTCCACCACGTCCTGGCCCTTCACGACCTTGCCGAACACGGCGTAGCCCCAGCCTTGTGCGGTGGGCGAGCTGTGGTTCAGGAAGGCGTTGTCCACCGTGTTGATGAAGAACTGCGCGGTGGCGCTGTGGGGGTCGCCAGTGCGGGCCATGGCCACGGTGTACTTGTCGTTCTTCAGGCCGTTCTTGGCTTCGTTCTCGATGGGGGCCTGGGTTTCCTTTTGCTTCATGTCGGCCGTCATGCCGCCGCCCTGGATCATGAAGTTCTTGATCACGCGGTGGAACACGGTGCCGTTGTAGAAACCGCTGTTCACATAGCTCAGGAAGTTGGCGGTGGACTTGGGGGCTTTCTCGGCGTCCAGTTCCAGGGTGATCACGCCCTGGGTGGCGGTCTCGGCCACGTTGATGGTCACGTGGAGTTCAACTTGTGGATTGCTCATTGCAGTGCTTTCTTCAAAAAAATTACTTCACCACGGTGGCGGAGTTGATGGTGATGGGGGTGTTGGGCACGTTCTGGTGCGGGCCCTTGTTGCCGGTGGCCACAGCCTTGATCTTGTCCACCACGGCGGTGCCTTCGACCACCTTGCCGAACACGGCATAGCCGTGTCCGTCGGGGCTGGGGGCGTTGAGCATGGCGTTGTCCTTCACATTGATGAAGAACTGCGAAGTGGCCGAGTTGGGATCACCGGTGCGCGCCATGGCGATGGTGTAGGTGTCGTTCTTGAGGCCGTTCTTGGCTTCGAGCGGAATGGGAGCCTTGGTGGGCTTTTGCTGCATGTCGGGGGTGAAGCCGCCGCCCTGGATCATGAAGCCGTCGATCACACGGTGGAAGATCGTGCCGTCGTAGTGCTTGCTGTTCACATAGGCCAGGAAGTTCTCGACCGTCTTGGGAGCCTTGGCGGCATCGAGCTGCACCACGATGTCACCCATCGACGTGGCCAGCTTGACCTTGGGAGCGTCTTGCGCCTGGGCGGGTGCTACTGTAAACATAGCAGCCAGGGCGATACTTGCCAGCGCTACCGTCGAATTTCTTCTGGAAATCATCCAATCACTCCTTCGAAAAAGATCTGCCATTGTTGGCCGCGGCGCGTCCAGTACTGGCGCTTGACCGGCCCCGTGCGTGCGCCTTCGGCGACTTCGCCGAACGTTACCACCATGGTGTCGGCCGAGTCTGTCCACCGCAGGTAAGACTTGTCCTTGAGCTGGAGTTCCCGTCCCTTGAGGGCGCGGGCCTCGGCCTGCAGCACCTGGGTCCATTCTTCCAGCGGCTTCTTGCGGTAGCTCTGGAAGTCGGGCGCATAAAAGCCCAGCAGGCGCTTCATGTCCCCTTCCGTCTTGGCGGTGCGCCAGGCATTGAGCACCGCGTCGAACGATTTGCGGTCGGCGGCCACGCTGTGGGGTTGTACCCATTGCAGCTGCCGCGCAATGACCACGGGGGTGGAGCGGGGCTCCACCGTGCGCAGGATGCGTTCGAGGTCGGGGTTGGCCAGCACCAGGCAGCCGTCGGTGGCCAAGGGCGCGCGCGAGAACTGGTCGGGCGGCGTGCCATGCAGCCAGATGCCGCTGCCGGTCTTGCCCCGGCTCTGGTCCAGGGGGTTGGGGTAGTTGATGGGCAGGGCGCCCGCGCCGTAGAAGTCCTTGAGCTTAGCCGGGTCCAGGCGGCTGGTGATGAAGTAAACCCCCAGCGGCGTGCGCTGGTCGCCTTCCACCTCTTTTTCGATACCGAGCTTGCCCACGGAGGCGTAATAGTCGGCCACCAGCCGCAGGCCCTGCGCGGTGTTTTCAAAGAGGTACAGCCGCGAGCGCGAGGTGTCTACCGCAATCGCGTGACGCGAGCGGGGCGACAGCTCCAGGAACTGCGCGGGGATGGCGTTGGCGGGGGGGCGACCGCGTTGCGCATCCACGCGCTGGCGCGATTCGGTGCGCAGCTCGGCCAGCGCCGCTGCTGCCTGGATGCTGCGGGCCGAGTCTGGCTCGGGGGCTACATCGCCCAGGTGCCGCAGAGGGCGCGTGCGCGACATCAGCAGGTCGCCCACCGCCAGCTGGGCCAGCTGGAAGTTGGGGTAGTCGCGCGCTAGGCTTTCTGCCTGTGCCAGGGCTTCCCGCCCGCGCCCTTCGGCCACCAGCTTGTAGACCGCCATGAGGCGGGCCTCTGCCTGGCCGTCACGCAACTCTGCCGGCGCGGGGGCGACAGGGGGCGTGGTGGATGCTGCGTGCGCAGCGGCCGCACGCCGTGCCTTGGCGCCCTGCGGCAGGGCGGGCGTGGCCAGCGAGGTGCCCAGCAGCAACAGCATCGCCGATGCGGCCCGGCGGCCCGGGGAGGTCAGGGGCACGAACATGCGAAACATCAATCAGCTGTGCGCTGGGGCAAAAAAAAAGCCCGCGCGGAAGGCGCAGGCGCCGCCTCGGGGAGCATGGTCAACCGCCCGTGGATTCGCGGACGATGGTCCAGCGACCGTTGTTGTGCACCAGGTCCAGGGTCTTGCGGCTGCTGACGTTGAGCGAATCAGCGCTGTAGGCCTGGCGGAAACGGGCGGTGGCTTTGTCGCCTTGCACCGACACGTTGATATCGGACAGCTTCACGCTGATCTTGGACTTGCCGACGATGCGCGCTTCGCGCTCCTTCTCCCATGCGGCGCGGCCCTGGCGGCCTGGTGGGTCGAACGACTTGTCGTAGGCGCCCAGATAAGCCTTCATGTCCTTGGCGGCCCAGGCTGCAGCCCAAGCCTGAACGGCGGCGGTCACCGCCTGGGTGGACGCGTCAGCCGCCGCTGCTGCGGCAGGTGCCGGCGCGGGTGCCGCAGCAGGGCTGGCCGCTGGTGCGGGGGCGGCCGCAGGCGCTGGAGTCGGGGCAGGTGCAGGAGCCGGGGTGGCCGGCGCTGGTGCAGCCGCTGCAGGGGCTGGCGTGGGCGCAGGAGCGGCTGCGGGACGCTGGGTCACTACCACGGCGGGAGCCGGTGCGGCAGCGGCAGGGCGGCCGGCCTTGCTACCGGGCTCGTTGGAGAACAGCTCGCGGATCAGCGCCAGCTTGGGTTTGACGGAGTTGGCGTTGTTGGCATCCAGCTGCAGCGCCTTGTTGTAGGCCTGGCTGGCGAGCTTGGCGTAGATGTCGCCCAGGTTTTCCTGTGCGGTGGCATAGCTGGGGTTGGTGCGGATCGCCATTTCCAGCGCCGTGCGGGCCTTGTCCAGCTGGTTCTGGTTGGCGTACAGCACAGCCAGGTTGTTGTAGGGCTCGGGCAGCTCTGGGTACTCTTCGGTGAGCTTGGTGAAGGTGGCAATGGCGTCGGCCTGCTTGCCCGAGTCCGTCTGGGCCACGCCGCGCAAGAAGCGCAGCTGGGGGTCACGCGGGTTGGCCGCCAGGCGCTGGTCGGCCTTGGCCAGCGCCTCGGACGCCTTGCCCGCCTTGAGCAGCTGGGTGATGTCGGCATAGTCGTCCGCGTGGACCACACCCGTGCCCATCAGGGCGGTCAGTGCCAGAAGGCGCAGGAGGCGTGGGAGTGTGCGTCGGACTTGCTTCATGGGGGTACAAAGGAGTTGGGCGGCAGCCAGCCCGGGCGGGGGCTTATACTGCGGCGGATTGTAGCTGAGGGGGTTGTCATGACGGTACGCTGTTGCCGCTGGTGATTTTGCTGGACGCCCCTTGCCGGGCCACCCCCTTCCCAGGGCTGAGTTCCGCTGCTGCCGGGTGAGTCTCAGGCGCTCACCCACCCCCATCAAGTCTCCCGTTACTGAAATCCCATGAGTTTGCGCATCTACAACACGCTGTCGCGTGCATTGGAGGACTTTTCCCCGCTCGAACCTGGCCATGTGCGCATGTATGTGTGCGGCATGACCATTTACGACCTGTGCCACATCGGCCACGCCCGCATGATGATGGCGTTTGACGTGGTGCAGCGCTGGCTCAAGGCCAGCGGCCTGCGCGTGACCTACGTGCGCAATATCACCGACATCGACGACAAGATCATCAAGCGCGCGCTGGAGCGGGGCATCACCATCCGCCAGCTCACCGACGAGATGATTGCTGCGATGCACCAGGACATCGGCCTTTTGGGCATCGAGCCACCCTCGGTGGAGCCGCGTGCCACTGAATACGTGCCGCAGATGCTCTCGCTGATCGGTCAGCTCGAAGGCAAAGGCCTGGCCTACCGCGCGAGCAACGGGGATGTGAACTACTCGGTACGCAAGTTCGATGGCTACGGCAAGCTCTCGGGCAAGTCGCTGGACGAGCTGCGCGCTGGCGAGCGGGTGGCCGTGCTGGACGGCAAGGAAGACCCGCTCGACTTTGTGCTGTGGAAGTCCGCCAAGCCCGAGGAGCCGCCCGAGGCCAAGTGGGACAGCGCTTTTGGTGCGGGCCGCCCCGGCTGGCACATCGAATGCTCGGCCATGAGCTGCGCCACGCTGGGCGAAACCTTCGACATCCACGGTGGCGGCGCGGATCTGCAATTCCCCCACCACGAGAACGAAATCGCCCAGAGCGAAGGCGCCACGGGCAAGCCGCTGGCCAAATTCTGGGTGCACAACGGCTTTGTGCGGGTGGACAACGAGAAGATGTCCAAGAGCCTGGGCAACTTCTTCACCATCCGCGACGTGCTCAAGAACTATGACGCCGAGACGGTGCGCTTTTTCATCGTGCGGGCCCACTACCGCAGCGCGCTGAACTACAGCGATGCCCACCTGGACGACGCACGCCAGGCGCTCAAGCGTCTGTACACGGCCCTCAGCCTGGTGACCCCGGCGCAGGTGGCGTCCATCGACTGGACCAGCCCCTACGCCACCCGCTTCAAGGCCGCGATGGACGAGGACTTTGGCACGCCCGAGGCGGTGGCCGTGCTGTTTGACCTGGCGAGCGAAGTCAACAAGACCCGTTCTGCCGAGCTGGCCGGGCTGCTGAAGGCGTTGGGTGGTTGCCTGGGTATTTTGCAGGGCGACCCGCAAGCGTTTCTTCAGTCCGGTGCGGCGGGAGTGGATGAGGCCGAGATTCAGGCGCAGATTGCCGCCCGGGCCGCAGCCAAGGCGGCCAAGAACTTTGCCGAGGCCGACCGCATCCGCAACCACTTGCTGGCCCAGGGCATCGTGCTCAAGGACTCTGCCGTCGGTACCACCTGGGAAGCCGCCCAATGAGCATGGTTTTGAAGCCAAATATGCCAGTGGTGCAGGTGGAATGAGCGGTGGCAGCTTCTAAAAAGATAGCAAGCGACGCCGCGGCGCCGCCACTGGTGCTGGCCACGCCCGACTACTGGGCCGAGGCCTGTAAGCACCTGGTGAAAAAAGACCGGGTGATGAAGCGCCTGATCCCGCAGTTTGGCGACGCCGCGCTGCAAACCAAGGGCGACCCCTTCATCACCCTGGCGCGTTCCATCGTGGGCCAGCAGGTGTCCGTGGCTTCAGCGCAGGCCGTGTGGGAGCGTTTTGTGGCGCTGCTGCCGCGCGGCCTGAAGCCCGCCAGCGTGCTCAAGCTCAAGATCGATGACATGCGGGCCGCAGGCCTGTCTGCCCGCAAGGTGGACTACCTGGTGGACCTGGCCATGCACTTTGAGGGTGGCAAGCTGCACGTCAGGGACTGGGCCGCCATGGACGACGAGGCCATCATTGCCGAGCTGGTGGCCATCCGGGGCATTGGCCGCTGGACGGCCGAGATGTTTTTGATCTTCTATTTGATGCGGCCCAATGTTTTGCCCCTGGACGACCCGGGGTTGATCAGCGGGATCAGCCAGAATTACTTCTCTGGCGACCCGGTGAGCCGCAGCGACGCCCGCGAGGTGGCCGAGGCCTGGAAGCCCTGGTGCAGCGTCGCGACTTGGTATATTTGGCGGTCTCTGGACCCCCTGCCTGTAACCTATTGACACCACTGCAGGCACGCCGGTTACAGTGCGTGCCATTCGTGGCAACCCCGCCGGGTGCGATCCCCAAGGAGAAAAACGTTGGCGAAAAAGACCTTTCTGGATTTCGAGCAGCCCATCGCCGAGCTGGAGTCCAAAATTGAAGAACTGCGCTACGTGCAGACCGAGAGTGCCGTCGATATCTCGGAAGAGATCGACCAGCTGAGCAAGAAGAGCCAGCAGCTCACCAAAGACATCTACAGCGAACTGTCGCCCTGGCAGATCACCAAGATCGCCCGCCACCCCGAGCGCCCCTACACGCTCGACTACGTGCACGACATCTTCACCGACTTCGTCGAGCTGCACGGCGACCGCCACTATGCGGATGACCTGTCCATCGTGGGCGGCCTGGCCCGCTTCAACGGGCACGCCTGCATGGTCATCGGCCACCAGAAGGGCCGTGACACGAAGGAGCGCGCCATGCGCAACTTTGGCATGAGCAAGCCCGAGGGCTACCGCAAAGCCCTGCGCCTGATGAAGACGGCCGAGAAGTTCAAGCTGCCCGTGTTCACCTTTGTGGATACGCCCGGCGCCTACCCCGGCATCGACGCCGAGGAACGCGGCCAGTCCGAAGCCATCGGCCGCAACATCTTCGAGATGGCGCAGCTCGAAGTACCCATCATCACCACCATCATTGGCGAAGGCGGCTCCGGCGGAGCCCTGGCCATCAGCGTGGCCGACCAGGTTGTGATGCTGCAATACGCCATCTACTCGGTCATCAGCCCCGAAGGTTGCGCGTCCATCCTCTGGAAGACCAGCGACAAGGCGCAAGAGGCCGCTGACGCCCTGGGCATCACCGCCCACCGCCTCAAGGCCCTGGGCTTGGTGGACAAGATCGTGAGCGAGCCCGTGGGCGGCGCCCATCGCGATCACAAGCAGATGGCCGCATTTTTGAAGCGCGCTTTGGGCGATGCCTTCCGCCAGGTGGCAGACCTCAAGACCAAAGACCTGCTGGACCGCCGCTATGAGCGCCTGCAGAGCTACGGCCGGTTCAGCGACACCAAGGCAGACGCCCGCTGAGCAGCCTTGAGCCCGGCGCTGGCCGGGGCTTTTGCACCAGTCCGGTGCGCTTTCAGCGACCCTTCGGGGTCGTTGTTGTTTTTGGCGCTGAATCGTTCGCGCGGCGCCTGTCTCCCCTCTGGCGCGCAGACTGCTACCGGATGTAACATCTTCGAACAGCGCCTGCGCGGGCGGTTGAAGGGGTGCTCCATGTCGCTTCTGAAGACACTCAAAGGCCAGATCCTGGTGGTGTCTGCCGCCTGTATGGTGGCCGCCTTGCTGGTGCTCACGCTGGTCAACTATTTCTCCGCCCGCGCACAAGCGCGTGTGGCGTTGGCGGAGGAGGGGCAGGCCACCGCCAAGAGCCATGCGGAGGCCATCGAAGAGTGGGCCCGCGCGAAGGCGGGCATCATCGCGGCCTCCATCGCCGCGTTTGAAGAGCCAGAGCCCGCCAAGTCCCTGGCCATGCTGCGTGATGCGGGCAAGTTCAGCACCGCGTACTTTGGCTACGCAGACAAAAAGTACGTTTTCTCCGAAGCCCGCAACCTCCCCGCCGACTACGACCCCACTGCGCGCCCCTGGTACAAGCAGGCTGCCCAGGCTGGCACGTCCGTGGTCACGCCGCCCTACATCTCGGCCTCCGACCAGAAACTGGTGGTGACCTTTGCGACGCCGGTGGGTGCGGGCTCCGCACTCAAGGGGGTGGCGGCCGGGGACGTGTATATGGAGTCGGTGGTGGCCAATGTCGCGTCCATCCAGCCCACGCCGCAAAGCTTTGCCTTTCTGGTGTCCGCGGACGGCAAGATCATCGCCCACAAAGACCAGGGGCTCACGCTCAAGCCCATCACCGAACTCTCCAAAGACCTCCCGATAGAGCCGCTGCTGGCTGCTGCCAAGAACAAAGGACTGCTGCCGACCGACATCGCCGGGCGAAGCCGCCTGCTGAGTGTGGTGCCGATCGCCGGCACGTCCTGGATGCTGGTCGTGGCCCTGGACGAGAGCGAAGCCATGGCTCCGATCCGCGCCATGTTGGCCACATCGCTGATCTCCAGTGTGCTGGTGCTGGTCGTGGCCGTGGCGCTGCTGGGGGTGGTGCTCACCCGGCGCCTGCGCCAGCTCACGCTGGTGCGCGATGCCATGCACGAAATCGGCGCGGGCGACGGCGACCTGTCACGCCGCATTGACGCGCACGGCGAGGATGAACTGGCCCAGATCGCCGGCAGCTTCAACAGTTTTGCCGGCAAGCTCTCGGGCGTGCTGGCGCAGATCCGGGACGCCAGCAGTTCGGTGCGTGTGGCCGCCGAAGAGATCGCCACCGGCAATCACGACCTGAGCGGGCGTACCGAACTCACGGCATCCAGCCTGCAGCAGACCTCGGCCTCCATGCAGCAGCTGACCGAAACGGTGCGGCACAACGCAGACTCTGCGCGCCAGGCCAACCAGCTGGTGGCCCAGGCCTCCAGCGTCGCGCAGCACGGCGGGCAGGTGGTGGGCAATGTGGTAACCACGATGGACCAGATCAACGCGGCCTCGCGCAAGATCAACGACATCATCGGCGTGATCGACGGCATTGCGTTTCAGACCAACATCCTCGCGCTCAACGCAGCGGTGGAGGCCGCGCGCGCGGGCGAGCAGGGCCGGGGCTTTGCGGTGGTGGCGGGCGAGGTGCGCAGCCTGGCCCAGCGCAGCGCCGAAGCGGCCCGCGAGATCAAGACCCTGATCAATACGTCGGTCGAGCAGGTGGAAAACGGCTCGCGGCTGGTGCACGACGCAGGTACCACGATGACCGACATCGTGACCTCGGTGCAGCGCGTGACGGACATCATGGCCGAGATCACCGCGTCCACCAACGAGCAGAGCACCAGCATCAACGAAGTGGGGCAGGCCGTGGCCCAACTCGACCAGATGACCCAGCAGAACGCGGCGCTGGTGGAGGAGAGCGCTGCAGCGGCGCAGAGTCTGAAGGATCAGTCGGTGCGGCTGTCGGAGGTGGTGGGCACCTTCCGCCTGTCCACCGACTCTGCCCACGCTGCGCCACGGCTGTCCCCACCGGGCGGTTGAGTCGGAAGGGGCGGGGCGTCGCGGCGCCCCCAATGCACCTTGCTGCCGGAGAGCGGGGCCCCGTGATAATCGGCGCCCATGAACTGTTGCCCCTGTCCAGACCCTTGTCGCCCCAAGTCGTTTCCAGGGGCTGCGGGTCCGAGCACCAGGCCTTCAACGCCAGGAAGCCAGGCGCCATGACCCAATCCATGGACGTTGCCCTGCAAGCGTTCGCGCCCGCCTTACCTCTGGCGGTGGCGTTGAGCGGAGGGGCGGACTCGACCGCGTTGTTGCTGGCCTGTGCGCGCCGCTGGCCGGGGCAGGTGTTGGCCATCCATGTACACCATGGGCTGCAGGCGGCTGCCGACAGCTTTGAGCAGCATTGCATGGCCTTGTGCGGCCAGCTGGGTGTGCCTTTGCGCGTGCAGCGGCTGGATGCGCGCCCGGCGCCCGGCCAGAGCCCGGAGGATGCTGCCCGGCAAGCCAGATACCAGGCTTTGACGGCAGTAGCGATAGAAGATCATGCCTTGGGTGCTATTCAATCCATAGCAATCGCACAGCACGCCGATGACCAGGTCGAAACCCTGCTGCTGGCCCTGTCGCGCGGAGCGGGCGTCGCGGGCCTTGCCGCCATGCCGGCCCAGTGGGAGCGGGGAGGGCTGGTCTGGCATCGTCCTTTGCTGCAGGTGGCCGCGTCGGACGTGCGCCAGTGGGTGAAGGCGCAGGGCCAAGCGTGGGTGGAAGACCCCACCAACCGAGACGAGCGCTACACCCGCAACCGCATCAGGGCGCAACTGCTCCCGGTTCTCGAGGCTGCCTTCCCGTCCTTTCGGGACACCTTTGCACGGTCAGCGGCCAACGCCGCCCAGGCGGCAGAACTGCTGCAAGAGCTGGCCCAGGAAGACCTGTTGCAGGTGGGCCAGCCCCCGGAGATCAAGGCCCTGCAAATGCTCAGTCGAGCCCGCCAGGCCAACGTGCTGCGCCACTGGCTGCGCCACACCCACCTGACAACCCCGACGGCCGCACAGCTGAGCGAGCTGTTGGACCAAATCAGCGCCTGCTCCACGCGGGGTCACCAGATCCGTATCAAGGTAGGTAGTGGGTTTGTGGTGCGCTCGGGCGCTACGATCGATTGGCTGAAACTCTGAGACACGTCTGAGCTGGCCGGTCGACAAGTGTGTTGCGGGTATTCGTTCGCTTTTTGTGCGTGTCGCCATAGTCTTGGAGACTCAACGCCCGATGGTTTGCACTAAGTGCCCCTGGGGCCGCGCATGGATTTCGGGAGCGCGGCGAGGTTTGGCGAAGGCTGGCCTCGGCGGGAACCCCTCCAAAATGAGGCATAATAGCGGGATTGGAAACGTGACCGAGTGGCCGAAGGTGCTCCCCTGCTAAGGGAGTATGGGGTGTAGAGCCTCATCGAGGGTTCGAATCCCTCCGTTTCCGCCAGTAAGCAAGCAAAAATGCGCCCTCCGGGGCGCTTTTTTGTTTGTATCTACCATTCAACCTACCAATCATCAGTGCCATTGGTCAGGACTAGGATGGACCTCATCGGACACTCTGCAAAGCTTCGTTCCGCTCTCTTGCGGCATCGCCCTTGACGATGTCGTACCCCCGCTCATACACTGGAAGTGCGATCCGGTTTTTTTAACCATCGCAGATCCTCGGGGCGCCATCTATTGGCATTCATCCCTCGAGCTTGTTCAAGCAAGGCGTAAAACCGTCCTTTGCAGACCCTCGGGGCGCCAGCAATTGGCTGCCATTACCGAGTTTGAATAAATCGTGCCGGCTACCCGGCCGGTTTAAACGTGTACCTTGACCTCGCGTCATGGTCACTAGTCCCCGGCGCAACTTGCTTGCGTCTGTCCCGTGGCCCCTATGTGCCCACGCCATTGCAGCATTCGTCACGAACGTTTGCTTTCTGTTTTTGGTGCTTGTCGCGGGTCAAGCCGCGCCGAGTGAGGATCGGATTATTTTGAATTTGGGTATTTTGTATGACTAATTTTGAAATTCGCCCCTACGCGGTGAATGTGAAAGAGGTTGCTGTACTGATTGGTGTTTCAAAGTCCACCGTGTATGAGTACATCAAGCCGACATCGCCATCGTATAAAAGGGATTTTCCAAGGCCTTTTAGATTTTCGGACGACGGCGCGGGTCCTTCGCGTTGGACGTTAGAGAGCATTCAGGAGTGGGTTGAGAATCGCTCGAAGCAGTCTAAAGGAGATAATCATGGATGATTTTCCAACGGGTGCACTGCCCTGGGAATTGAGTGGGTATAGCGCTGCTATTCAAGATGAAGCACAAGCCCCAGCTGCGATGGCGGGGGCTGCAATTCTAACCACTATTAGTGCAGCTAACCAACGTGTTGCGTGCGTGGAATTGCCAAATCGCCAGTACGCACCACTTGGTCAATTTGCAGCAGTCATCGGCAATAGCGGTTTTGGGAAGACTGAGGTCAATAAGCGTGTGCTGAAGCCAATTTACGAATTTCTCGAAGAAATAGATGAAGAATGGAGATTGGATAATAAGGAGAGGGAATCTCAACGAGAATTTATTGATATGGAGATAAAAGTAAAAAGATCGGAAATATATCAGTGTATTAAAGAGGGAAAAGATCCATCTTTGCATAAAGTTGAATTGAAGCGCTTAAGGGATAGTTATCCGAAAGAGATTCCGAGGCCGCGTTTATTGTCGTCTGATGCAACTCCCGAGTCGAATACATATCAGCTTTCGCAACAACCTTGGTTGTATATTAATAGTGGTGAAGCATCTGGAGTGCTTAATGGCAGAGCCGTCGCCGGTTTACCTCACATCTGTGATGCTTGGAGTGGGGTGGATATTACTGTCGATAGGAAAACTGAAGAGAGTTATGACGCTAAAGATCCGAATTTGGCGATATTTTTAATGATGCAGGATCCTCCATTTGAAAAATTCTTGAAGAATAACAGGGCGGTAGGGCTAGGTTTTGGTTTTTTTGAGCGGACGGAGGTTTGTCGTCCGAAGTCGTTGATGGGGGAGAGAAAAATTGAAGCCCAATCAGAAGTTTCAAAGTGGGAAATGTGGAAAATGTGGTACGAACGTCGAATGGAAAAAATACTTTATGAGGGCTGGACTATGCATAAAAACAATTCCCCCAAGAAGGTAATAAAATTTGATACGGAAGCGACGAAAACTTGGCTCGAGTATTCGAACGGGATCGAAGGGGATCTTCGGGTGGGCGGGAAGTATGAACACATGCCGGGATTCGCAACGAAAACGCCAAATAATATCGCTCGTCGGGCTGCCAACATGAGTTATTTTTTAAATGGCGATACGGTGGTGACTGACAAGATGCTGCGCAGGTCCATTGAAGTATCCGAATACTATTTGGCGGAGCACTCTCGTATTTTCCATGCGCCAAAATCATCGGACATTATTGAAATGTACTGCGATGTGCTATGGAGATGGCTGGTCCATCAATATGAAACCAAAAACGTTGAAGCATTCAAATTGACGGATCTTTATCGGCTGGGACCGTCGATGTTGAGGCTGCGAGATGATATGGAAGTTGCAATTAATGAGTTGGTTAAGCGAGAGAAAATTTTAGACTTCCGCCGAGCAAGACCAGCTCACATCACTCTGAATTTCAATTCTTAGATTGAATGAGTGCTGGGGGGGGGGG